>CAMTVX010000021.1:0-35309 GCA_947085295.1 uncultured Alphaproteobacteria bacterium
AGTCTGGGCAAAAGCAGCAGCCGGCGCCAGAAAAACCAGCGCCAGAAAAACCGCAATGAACAGATTTTTAGCCGCGCCCGTCCGGCAGGGGATGGATAGAGACATCGTAACCGGCTTCCTCGGGAATTTTGAGATAGGGGCCGTTTTCGCCTTTCATCATTTGCGGCGAAACGGTGACAATCTTGCTGGCGCGGGCATTGGCCAGTGCTTCCTTGACTGAATTCGAATGACCCAGCTTTTGTACATTCATGCGGGTTGGAAAGATCACTGTCCGGCGTCCGGCATCGCCTTCTTCCAGCACTTTGGCAGGGGTGATCCATACCGAATCAACCGATTCATGACCGTCATGCAGCGCGATGTGATCGGCCGGCGCTTCGATAATGAAAAAATGCGTGTCAAAGCGTTTGGGCACCATCGGCGGCGTAATCCAATGCGCGAACGGCACCAGATTTTCCGGCAATAGCACCAGATTTTCTTTCAGCAGAAATTCCAGCATGGTGACCTTGCCTTCCACCAGCTCCTGGCGGTAATGCTCCAGCCCGCGCAGACGTTCCGCCGGGACAAGCCCCGCCCCGCCCGCATCATGGGCCAGCAGCACGCCACACTCCTCGAATGCTTCGCGGATACCGCCAACGCGCAGCCCCAGTTCCAGTTCGGAAAACCGATCGGCATTTTCGCATCGGTTTCGAATACCTGGCTCATAATCCGCCTTGTCTATCTTACCGCCGGGGAACACCAGCGCCCCTGTGGCAAAATCAATCTGGTGATGGCGTTCCACCATAAATACCTCCAGCCCATTTGCCCCATCACGGATCAGCATCAAGGTGGCGGCTGGAACCGGCGTTACTGCTTCTTTTGACATGAATTCCTCAACAGTTCGATGTTTATAGCTTAATCTATAAATTGTGACCAATTGGCGTTGTAAGTTAGCGAATTACTTAATAGCTGATCTGAAACGGGGAGATCAAACAGTGTCGCGAAAGGTAGCGCTGATTACCGGTATTACGGGCCAGGATGGCGCCTATCTGGCAGCACTATTGCTTGCCAAAGGCTATGAAGTACATGGCGTAAAGCGGCGTTCATCCTCATTTAACACGGGCCGGATCGACAATCTATATCACGCCCAACAGCAGCAACAGACAAACTTTTACCTGCATTTTGGCGATGTAACCGATTCCGGCAATATGGTGCGACTTGTGCAGGAAACCTGCCCGGATGAAATTTACAATCTGGCGGCGCAAAGCCATGTGCAGGTCAGCTTCGAAACCCCTGAATACACTGCCAATGTTGATGCCATCGGCCCATTGCGCCTGCTTGAAGCGATTCGCATTCTGCGCCGCGCCGATCTGACAAAATTCTATCAGGCGTCCACATCCGAGATGTTCGGGAACACCAGCCAAAGCCCGCAGAATGAAACCACGCCGTTTTATCCGCGCAGCCCCTATGCGGCGGCGAAACTTTACGCGCACTGGATTACCGTCAATTACCGGGAGGCTTATGGGCTGTATGCCTGCAATGGCATTCTGTTCAACCATGAAAGCCCGACACGGGGCGAGAGCTTTGTTACCCGCAAAATTACCCGCGCTGTGGCGGCTATTTCGCTGGGCCAGCAGCAGCGGCTACTTCTGGGCAATCTGGACGCCCAGCGCGACTGGGGCCATGCCAGGGACTATGTAGAGGGCATGTGGCGCATGATGCAGCACCCCACAGCCGAAGACTGGGTTCTGGCCACCGGCGAAACCCATTCGGTGCGGGAATTTGCCACACTGGCCTTTGCGGAGGCTGGCCTGAACCTGGACTGGCGGGGATTGGGGCTGGATGAGGTGGGCATTGATCGCGCAACGGGAAATGTACTGGTAGCAGTTGATTCGCAGTATTTTCGTCCGGTTGAAACCGATAATTTGTGCGGCGACGCCGGAAAAGCCCGGCGGATGCTGGGCTGGGCCCCAACAACAGGCTTTCGGCAACTAATTAACGAAATGGTCGCCGCTGACCTGATCGAGGCCAGGTCAAGAAGGCCTTAAACCCCTAAAATCACTCATTTTTTGGCGAATTTGAATATTATGTCGGTTGCGGGTAGACATTTGGCGAAAGTTTGTCTATTGCTCCACCTCCGCGAGGCTTTTGCAGCCCTTGTGGCCGTTAACGAACCCTAATAGCGAATGGAATGAATACGTGCAGGTTGTTGTACGCGAAAATAATGTGGACCAGGCGCTGAAAGCGCTGAAAAAGAAGATGCAGCGCGAAGGCGTGTTCCGCGAAATGAAGTTGCGGAATCACTTCGAGAAGCCATCTGAAAAACGTGCGCGTGAAAAGGCCGAGGCCGTGCGTCGCGCGCGCAAGCTGGCCCGTAAAAAGGCGCTACGTGAAAGCGGCGCCGCGCCTGTCTAAATCGTTTTATGATCGCCTGCTCAGGCTTTCAAACACATCTCCGGCCGGGCGCAATTGCATAATATGCGCCTGGTGCCAAAGGGCATAGAACAGCAGCATCCACGCCGCACGCCCTTCGCGCCCGCGCTGACGCCGCCCGGATAGCGCACGAAACAGTTTCAACACGCCGTCCGGTTTACATATCTCCACAATACCGGCCTGTGCGGCGACCAATGGTCCCAGCCTGTCGGCTTTGGTCGCTATCCATTCGCCAACCGGAACCGTAAACCCGCGTTTCGCAGAAAAAGCATCGGCTTCCGGCAAATTCAATTGCAGCCAGCGGCGCAGCAAATATTTTCCCTTGCCTTTTCTTCCGGCAATTTTGAGATGGTCAGGAAGCGTATAGGCAAACCGCGCAACCTCAGGATCAAGCAAAGGAGTGCGCCCTTCCATGCCATGCGCCATCAGACAGCGGTCAAGCTTGATCAGCAGATCATTGGGAAGCCAGTCCTCGCAATCAGCCGCCTGGGCGCGTTGCAACCGGGTTTGCCCGGGCGCACTGATGCGGATTTCGGCGGCTACAATACCATCACGCCAGTTTGGCGATTCGTTGCGCAAAACACCCATGCCATCCATAAACCCGCGCGGCCGCATGGTGCGCCCACCCAGCCATAGCGGGCGCAGCACACTGCGATAGCGTCCGTACCCGGCAAAAAGCTCGTCTCCACCTTCTCCGCACAGCACGACTTTAAGTTCCTTGGCCGCCTCGGCTGCAAGTTTGTAGGTCGGCACAATTGCGTAATCCGCCGTCGGATCATCCACGAAGGAAGCAATTTCCGGCAGCAGATTCCAGAAATCATCGGCGCTGACATCCACTTCAACATGCGATGCGCCAACATGATGGGCCAACATGCGCGCATGTGCGCGTTCGTCCTGAACGCCGGTTCCTGAAAAACCTGCGGTATATGCCAGAACCGGTTGATCATTCAGTTTTGCCATACAGCTCAGCAGAACCGATGAATCAATCCCGCCCGATAAAAACAGGCCGTAGGGAACATCCGAACGCTGATGAATTTCCACGCTTTCGAGCAATACCCGATCCAGTTCTTTCAGCGCGCTAGCCTCATCCCATTCGCGCACTTCGGCCTGCGGCAGCGCCCGATGGCGATGGCGATCCACCACGCGGCCCCGCACCACTTCCAGTGTTTCACCGGGAAGTACACGTTTGATGCCTTCAAACATCGTGTCCCTGCCCGTGGTAAATTGCAGTTGCAGCAATTCATCTGCCGCCTCAGGATTCATTACCGGTGCAATCAGCGCGGTGGCGATCAGCGCGCTCGGTTCCGATGCAAACAACAACCCGTGTTCAATTTCTGCATAATAGAGCGGCTTGATCCCGAATGGATCGCGCGACAGCAGCAGCCGGTCTTCGCGTGGATCATACAGCGCAATGGCGAACATACCGCGCAGCATATTCACGTATTTGACACCATGTTTGCGATAGAGATACAGCGCCGGTTCGCAATCCGAACTGGATTGCAGTGGCACATCACCAAGGGACTGACGCAATTCGCGATAGTTATAAATTTCGCCATTGGCAACCAGCGCCGCACCCTCCGGCTCGTAAAACGGTTGATCGCCGGTTTCTAGATCGATAATCGCCAGACGGGTCTGCACCATGCCCAACCCACCGGCCAGATAACGCCCTTCGCCATCTGGCCCGCGATGACCCAGCGCGCGCAGCATATCCACCAATAACCTTACGGGTGGCGTACTGCCATCGCGGGTCATGAAACCGCCAATACCGCACATCAGCGCGTAACCTTTTCAAAAAAATCCTGATAGCGCGCCACGACGGCTGTCTCCGTAAAATCCTGTTCATAGGCCTTGCGGCCCGCAGCCGTGAGATCGGCGGCCCAAGCCGGACTGGCAAGCATACGACGAATGGCGTGCGTTAACGCATCCGCATCTTCACACGCAACCAGCAACCCCGACACGCCATCTTTTATCAGCGTTGCAGGGCCAGATGCGCGAGCGGCCACAACCGGTATCGCCTGCGCCCATGCCTCGATCACGACATTTCCCAGCGGCTCAATACGCGATGGACATACCAGAATATCCGCCGCCGCCATTAATGCGGGACCATCATCGCGCCAGCCAATAAAGCGCACCCGATCCGCTATTTGCAAGTGTTCCGCCTGATTGCGCAGCGACTGTTCTTCCGGTCCCTCGCCCGCCAGCCAGAGATATACGCCGGGCAGTTGCGCCAGTGAAGCGAGCAACACATCGAACGCCTTGTTCCGGTGAAGCCTGCCCATAGCCAGCAGCAACGGTGCATCCATCGGTGTGCGCAATGTTTCGCGTGACAGCGGCTTTGCTGTTTTCGCATCCACAAAATTTGGTAGATAATGCGCGTGTGATTTTGGCCAGCCCTGCGCAATAATATAATCAACAATATCAGCCGTATTGCCGATCAGATGATCGCAAAGGCGATAATGCTTTAACGGGTAATAGCCGCCTAGCCGCGCGCAGTGAATGGGGCGCACCTGTGCGGCCGCGCGTGGCGGAAATTTTTGCGTTGCGCGGCTCATCCAGCTTAATGCGATGTCCGGTTGAAACTGCGCGACCTCCTGGCGTAAAGCGTGGCGCGTAAAAATATCCAGCATGCCGCCAAAGCGCATTTCAATCGTTGGAACTCCTGCTGCGCGCAATCTGGCGGCGCGATCTGGTGCGGTGCGGATTGCGGCATGTTGTGTCACCCCGGCCCGATGAAGCGCCATTAACAGCCGTTCAAAAAATAATTCCGCGCCGCCATGCTGCGCCCCCGCCATGATCTGCAATACACGCATCCCTAGCGCCCCTGCCCTTCAAGCCGCGCCCTGATATAGGATACCAATGGATAGGTGGCGGAAAACAGCGCCAGCAACATGCCATATAGCCCCTCGCGATAACCGCGCCGGGTGACATAGGATTTCCAGAAGCGCGAAAAAATACGACGGACATTATTCGCCAGCGATCCAATATCGCCGGACGCGCACAGATCTTGCGCGCGCGCGCTGGTATAGCGGTCAAAGCGCGCGATCATGTCAGATATATCGTGATCCACAAAATGATCGATGGGGGTATTCAGCCAGCGCCGCTCACCGGTTAATTCTATGCGCGGATGAATGAGCTGATCACCCCAGATTTTTGCGCCCTTGCTGAACAGGCGCGGTCCGGCGCTGGCCCCGTTATAAGCGCCCCAACCATGCCGCACTAACCGCCCGCCGATATAATTATCGAACTTGATCAGAAAATATCCCGGTTCAGCGGTGCTGATTGCCGTGCGGGTTTCCTGCGCCAGCGTCGCTGGAACACGTTCATCTGCATCCACTTCCAGAATCCACGGGCCATCACAGGCCGCAATGCCCGCATTACGGCGCGGCCCTTCCAGCGGCCATGCGCCTTCCAGAATTTTGGCGCCCGCCGCCAGCGCAATCTCGCGGGAACGGTCCGTGCAGCGATCCAGCACCACCACAAGCTGATCGGCAAAACCCAACCGCGCCAGACAATCGGGAAGCTGCGCCTCCTCATTATGCGCCACGACCAGAATGCTGAGTTTGGGATTGTTCATCGCGCCAGCAATTCCGTTACGGCAGCATATACCCGTTCAACCGTAAGCCCCGTCATATAGGTTTGCCCGGAGCGATGATCATAGCCCGGCGCGTGGATTATATCTTCAAAGCTTTGCGGCCCGCGCACCGCCATCGCATGCGGTCCCCAGGGGGCGTAATGCACCTCCCTGCTGGGTCCAAACAAACCCAGCGTGGGAATGCCCGCCGCCGCCGCCAAATGCATCAGGCCGGAATCATTGCCGATATACAGCGCCGCCTTGCGCAGACAGGCATAGGCCGTCAACAAATCCACCCGTCCGATTAAATCTATGCATTTGTCCTCGGGAATTGCGCGCAATAGCGGCTGCGCCATTTCCTGTTCCCCCGGCCCGCCAAACAGCACGATACGCGCACCGGGAAACGGACCCGCCGGGGCTGTCAACCGGGTCACCAGTTCGGCAAAGCGCGATGCGGGCCATTGCTTGCCACACCAGTTCGCCGCCGGACCAAGCGCCAGCAGGGGGACATCTGATTCCGGCACCAGGTGCGCCGCCCTGTCCCAGCGCACGCCCGAACACCAGATGCGCGGCTGCGGCGGTATATCCAGCTTTAATACCCGCGCCAACTGAACCACCCGATGTTCTTCGGTAAATTGTGGCGTGTACACGGCGCGTCGTCTGCTCCATAACAGCCATGCAATGGCCGAGCCGCGCAGATCGACCACCATCTCCCACCTTGAAGGCGCGCATACCTGCCACAGTTTGCGCCAATGCCCTGCATAGGGCAGTTTCGGCATCGAAATCAGATTTTCCAAACGCGGAATGTCCGAAAATAGCGGCGCTGCCGCTGGCCCCGCCGCAACGGTGAAGGTGGCGTCACGATAATTATCCACCAGCCAGCCTAACAGGCCGCTGGAAAGGATCGCATCGCCGATGCGGTTGGACGTAATGAAAAGCACTTTCATCCTGCTCTAATAGCAAAGGAATTGGACTTACAACATGCTAAAACCCATATTATCGCTGCCAACTGGAGGAGTTATATGAGCATGGCACCAATTTGCCTGTTACCGGAGCGTGGCGTCATTGAAGTGGGTGGCCCGGAGGCGCGGGCATTTCTGCAAGGGCTGATCACGAATAATATGGATCTGGTGGATGCCGGGCGCGCGATTTATGCCGCGTTGCTGACCCCGCAGGGCAAGTTTCTGTTTGATTTCTTTGTGGTGCAGCAGGATGATCATTTTCTGCTGGATTGCGAGGCGGCACGGTTGGCGGAGCTGGGCAAACGGCTGAATTTTTACAAACTGCGGGCCAAGGTGACGATTCGCGACGCCAGCACCGATTTTGCTGTTGCAGCACAGTTGCCGGAAAATGCGGAACCCGGACAACCGGGCGCAGCGCACGCACAGGATGGCGGCGTCATTTTTACAGACCCGCGTCTGGCCGCGATGGGCGCGCGCATGATTCTTCCGCCTGCCGCTTTGGGCGTATACCAGCAGACGCCGGTTGAGAACTATCACCGGCTGCGCCTTGCGCTGGGCCTGGCAGATGGCGCGCGCGATATTGCGGTTGAAAAATATTTCCTGCTCGAAGCCAATTTTGAAGAATTGAACGGCGTTGATTTCAAAAAGGGCTGCTATGTCGGGCAGGAACTGGTGTCCCGCATGAAACATCGCGGCGTGGTGCGCAAACGCCTGTTCCCGGTAAGCGTCGAAGGCCCCTGCCCGCCGCCCGGCACACCCATATTGGCAGCAGGGCGTGAGGTCGGCATTTTGCATTCCAGCCAGGACGCACGGGCGCTGGCGTTTTTGCGCATCGCGGCGCTGGCGCCGGATGCACCTGCATTATTATGCGGAGAGGCGCGGCTAAAACTTGCCTTGCCTGCATGGCTGCCCCTTACATTTGCGGAGACGATGGATGAGCAAGACTAGATGCCCCTGGCCGGGACAGGATGAATTTTATATCGCCTACCATGATGATGAATGGGGAGTGCCGGAATATGATGATCGGGCGCTGTATGAAAAGCTGATTCTGGATGGATTTCAGGCGGGCCTGTCATGGATCACCATTCTGCGCAAACGAGAAAATTTCCGGGCGGCATTTGATCAGTTCGAACCGGCGCGCATCGCGCGGTATAATGAAAAAGAAATTCAGGCGCTGTTACAGGATGCGGGCATCATCCGCCACCGTGGAAAGATCGAAGCCGCGATCGGAAGCGCCCAGGCCTATCTTAAGATCATGGAACAGGATGGATTTTCCAACTATCTGTGGAATTTTGTGGATGGCAAGCCCATTCAAAACAGCCTGGGCAGCATGGTGGACGCACCGGCGCAGACACCGCTAAGCCAGATCATTTCAAAGGATCTGAAACAGAAGGGTTTCAAATTTACCGGGCCGACCATAGTCTATGCGTTTATGCAGGCCGTGGGCATGGTGAACGATCATCTGACCGATTGTTTTCGCCACAAGGAATGCGCAAGACTTGGGAAGAAAAAAGCCTAAGCCGCAACTTCCGGCGGGATTTCGCTGATTGCGGTTTCACGCTCCAGAAAATTGGGCTGAATATAGCTGGGTACACTGCCGCGTCCAATTTCTACAGAAATCTGCGGCGCATTGCCTTGCAGGTGGGCCACCAGCATGTCGCGAATGATACGATAAAATTGAAAATCCTCGTCCTCAATGCTCTTCAATCGGTTGCCAATTGGCCCAACAATGCCATAGGCCAGAAAAACGCCCAGAAAGGTTCCGGTCAACGCGCCGCCGATCATTTCACCCAGCACCTCAACCGGCGCACTAATGCTGCCCATAGTTTTGATAATGCCCAGCACCGCCGCAACAATGCCAAGCGCGGGTAATCCGTCTGCAAGCCCCGCCACCGCATGCGAGGGGCCAAGCGCCTCGTGATGGTGCTTTTCCAGCTGTTTCTCCAGCATGTCTTCAACCTGATGCGGATCATCCATATTCATGGAGATCATGCGCAGCGTGTCGCAGATCATCTCAATGGCGAAATGGTCTTCCAGGATTTTAGGGTAGTGAGAAAAGATCGCACTTTCCTCAGGATTTTCGATATGCGATTCCAGAACCATGGCGCCTTTGGTCTTCATGGTTTTGGTCAATAGAAACAAAAGACACAGAAGATCCCGATAATCATCCGAGACCCATTTCGGCCCTTTGATTATTTTCCCGAAGGCCCCCAGGGTCTTCTTGATGGTAGTCGCGTCATTGCTAATCAGAAATGCGCCGATACCTGCCCCCAGAATGGTCATCAATTCCAATGGCGCATGGTGAATGATTGGCATCATATTGCCGCCGGCCAGCACATAGCCGCCAAACACCATTACAAAAACGCAGACAATGCCACCAATCGCGAGCATAAGACACCACTAACCAAAATGCGCAACCTCCGGGCGGACGCCAGAAGTGTTGCGCATATGGTTAAGCCGAAACCCCTAATATTCAACTAATGAAGGCGCGCGCCGGACCAGCGTTAAGTTTTCATTAAGTCGCCAAATGCCTTGGCCATTCCGGCGGAGATGCGATCAACGCCCTGTTGGCGTTCGCGTCCGGCCATCAGCGCGCCGTCAACTGCAATGGCCTGACCACTGATAAAGGTGCTGTCGTCGCTGGCCAGAAACAGCGCCATTTTGGCGATATCGGAAGGCAGACCCGAACGGTGGATGGGCTGAAAATTGACCAGAACCTCTTCCATTTTCTTGGCGCTTTCATCGGCCAACTGGCTGGGCAGGCCAATGCCGCGACCAAAAATCGAAGTGGCGATACCGCCAGGGCAAATGGCGTTTACCCGCACATTATATTTGCCCAGCTCCAGCGCTACGCTTTTTGAAAGATGCACAACGGCGGCCTTGCAGGCGCTGTAGATGTGAGGGCCAAACCCGCCGCTTAAACCAGCGACGCTGGCGGTGCTGATGATGCTGCCGGATTTTTGTTCCTTCATAATCGGCGCGGCATATTTCATGCCGAGCACAACGCCTTTGAGCAACACGCCAATGGTTTTATCAAACCCGTCCATATCCGTTTGCTGAATTTCACCGGACACGCCACCGATGCCTGCATTGTTGAAAATGCAATCGAGGCGCCCATATTTTTTTATCGCCAGATCGACCGCGCCTTTAACATGCGCTTCAACCGCCACGTCCGTGTGGTGATAGGCCAGATTAGGACCGAAATCCTTCTCCATCTGTGCGCCCTTGTCATCCAGAATGTCAGCGACGACGACCTTTGCGCCCTCTGCCAGAAACAATTCTACTGTGCCGCGTCCCATGCCACTTGTGCCGCCGGTGATTAGCGCCACTTTTCCCTGTAATCTGTCACCCATCGTCATTCTCCCCTGATGTATTTTGATTTGTGATAATCTATCATTATGCGATGTGTGAACGCGAGAGCAAAGGCGGCGGGCGTGGTGGATTATGATGAACCGGTACTGACTGCCGCCATGTGGGTGAGTGCCCATATCCGGCGCTGTCTTTCGCTGGGCATACCCGCCGTTCTGGTGCGCCGGGGTGATGAGAAGGCCGGGACCGTGCTGATCAAATGGAACCGCTTTTCGGCAGGCTGTCAGGTGCTGTCGCCGTCACGCAATGCCCAGGGGCGGCGCGTATGGATTGCGCGCGCGGGCACGGAGCCGACACCCGAAGCCGACACCGACGCCTATATTGCCCGCCAGGTAAGTCGCGACCCGGACCTGTGGGTATTGGAAATCGAAGATATGGAAGGCCGCTACGATCTGGGCGAGCCAATAAACCAGGGAACATAAAATGGATTTACAGCTTGCCTTCAAGACCGCCATCGTTACCGGCAGCAGCCGTGGCACCGGCGAAGGCATCGCCAAAGTACTGGCCCGCGAAGGCGCAACCGTTATCGTACACGGCATGAAACCCGGCAATGGCCATGATGATGCGGACCGCGTGGCCAGCGAAATTATGAATAGCGGCGGCAAGGCGATTGCCATCGTCGGTGATCTGACTACGGACGAAGGGGCGCAATATGTTGCGCAGGCGATCGGCGCGGTGGACATTCTGATCAATAATTATGGCACGGCGGATCGCGGGTTCTGGCTGGACGAGAGCACCGGGACGGATGCCTGGATTAACGCCTATCAGAAAAATGTGCTGTCGGCGGCGCGCATGATCCGCCTGCTGGTGCCGCAAATGAAAGTACGCGGCTGGGGGCGGGTGATACAGATCGGTACGATCGGATCAAGCCAGCCCAACGCGCGCATGCCGCATTATTACGCATCCAAAGGGGCGCTGGCGAATTTAACTGTCAGCCTGATGCTGGAGCTGGCCAATACCGGCATCACCGTCAACACCATCAGCCCCGGCCTGATCAAGACCCGTGAAGTCGAGGAAATGTACCGTAAGCGCGCGCAAAAAATGGGATGGGGCGATGATTGGGAGGTAATCGAACGTCACATCATGGAAGAGTTTGGCAACCCGTCCGGGCGCATTGCGCGCACCGAAGAAGTCGGCGATCTGGTAGCGTTTATTGCCAGCACCCGTTCGCACATGATCAATGGCATGAACATCCGCATTGATGGGGGCGGCATGCGGATTGTGAATTAGTCCCTATTTCCGCCCGAAATTGGCGACGCGTTCGGCCATGTCCGGCGCGACGCCGGGGCTGTTATTACGCTCATAGGCAAGGCCCTCGGCCAGACCCAGTTGCTGGCTTTGCTGGTACAACAGCTTGTTGCCGCGTCCGGAATGCCAACTGTTCATTATAATGCTGCGTGCGAAATTCAGGGCATACGAATATAGCTCATCATCGGGCACACAGGCATTGGCCAATCCGATAGTCACCGCCTCCTGACCAGAAATTATCCGTCCGGTAAGTGAAATTTCCTTTGCCTTAAGTAGCCCAACACGGCGTGGCAGACGTTGCGTCATGCCCCATAGCGGCACCATGCCGAATTTTCCATGGGTGTCGCAGAACCGCGCCGTATCCGACGCAATCAGAAAATCGCACCCCAGCATCAATTCCATCGCGCCTGTAAAACAATGGCCGCGCACTGCGCAAATTGTGGGCTGCGGCAGCGCTTCCAGCGCCGAGATGGTGTCCGCTTGAAAATGTGGCGAGGGCGCGCGCTCGCGCGCAGCAATTGCGCGCAGATCATTGCCGGCAGAAAAGCTTTTTCCCGCGCCGGTAAGAATAACGCATCCAACGCGATCCGTTTCGGCGGCAATGGCGTCTACATGCGCACGCAATTCGACAAATAATTGCGGGTTCATGGCGTTCAACTGTTCGGGACGGTTCAAAGTTAAAACTGCAATCCCGTCCCTGTCTCCACGTAATACCAATGTCATTCCTTCCTCCCATCTTATGCTTGTTTCCTGTCCAGTGTAGTGCTTTGTTGTGCGGGATAAAATAAAACAAATCGGAGGGAGCGAGGATGAACCGCCTGGACGGAAAAGTCGCCATCATCAGTGGTGGCGCGCGCGGCATAGGCGGTGAAACCGCCCGTAGAATGGCTGAACATGGGGCAAAAGTCATTATTGGTGACGTGCTCGACGCCGAGGGCGCGGCAGCCGAAAAGGCCATACGCGATGCGGGCGGTGACGCGAGCTTCGTGCATCTGGATGTCACCAGGGCAGCGGCATGGGAAAACGCGGTGGCGCTGGCGGTGAAAAATTATGGCGGCGTGGATATTCTGCTCAATAATGCGGGGACCTATATCACCAAATCCATTCTGGAGACGACCCAGGAAGAATTCGCCACACTGATCGCCGTCAATCTGGAAGGAGTGTTTCTGGGAACAAAAATCTGTGCGCCGGAAATGATCCGCCGCGCCGCGAACGCGCCCGTGGGCAGCGCCATTGTGAATATTTCATCGGTCGCTGGACTGGTGGGATCACGCAATTCGCCGGTTTATTCCATGACCAAGGGGGGCGTGCGGCTGTTCACAAAATCAACCGCGCTGGAATTTGCCAAGAAACGGGTGCGGTGTAATTCGGTGCATCCGGGCCTGATCGACACGCCCATGGGCAATCTGGCGATGGCGCGTGCGGGGCGTGGTAGCAATGACATGCGCGAAATGTTTGCCAGCGCACATCCCATAGGACGCATCGGCGAACCGCGCGACATTGCCGCTGCGGTAGTGTTTTTATCATCGGACGATGCGGCGTTTATTACTGGCGCGGAGTTTGCCGTTGATGGCGGGGTTACCGCGCAGTGAAAGATGTCATTGCGAGGAGCGACGCGACGCGGCAATCCAGAGTCTCACGCAAAGACCTGAGTTTGTGACTCTGGATTGCCGCGCTTCGCTCGCAATGACATTTTAATGCAATGACATTTTAATTCATCCGCAAAATCTGGCGGGCCTCTTCGGGTGTCGCCACACCGCGACCGTGCTTGCGGGCGATGTCGGCGAATTTTGAGATCAGTTCGGCGTTGGTTGGCGCGCCAAGCTCTGTATACGGATAATCTCCCAGGCCAACGGCGATATGCCCGCCTGCCCCGATGATTTTATCGGCCAGATTCAGCAAGTTTCCGCCGTAATTATATGTGGTCCAGACGAATTTTATATTGGCCGGCATCACCCCCAGAAAGGCGTCAAGTCCGGCGGCGGTTCCCGGATGCCCCGCCAGTATCTGATCACCTGTCAGGGTTAGCCCGATATAAATCGGTTCATCCAGCAGTTGCATTTCGTGGAACGCAATAATTTGCCGCAGATAGGTGATGTTCCATGCCACCGCGCAGGGTTTCAGGCCCGCCGCGCGAATTTCCTTGGCGAAATACATCAGCGTTTCCGTGCTGTTCAGATACATCTGATCATTGGTGATAAATTTTCGCGCGGCTGGATCATAGGCGTCAATATTGGTGCTGCCCATATCCATCGGCGCGAAATCGGGCCGGGTGCGCTTGTCCTTCGCCATCGCAAGGACATGCGCCAGACGCCCTTCCTTTGACGTGGCCAACGTATTTGCGCCAAGCGTCGGGTGCACAAGAAGATCGCAAACTTCGTGCACGCGGGCAATCGTGTCGGCATAGCGCACCGCGTCATGGCAGGGCGCACCGTTTTCCTCACGGGCATGAAAATGCACGATGCTGGCGCCCGCCTCGCGACAGGCCACGGAATCACGGGCAATTTCTTGCGCCGTCCAGGGCACGTGCGGATTGCGCTTGCGCATGGCATATTCATTGACCCGCGCCTCAATGATCAATTTTTCCATGACGTGCGCCCCATCAGATGTGGAATGATAACCGGCGGCACATGCCGCCGGTCATTATCATGTCAGCCGAAGCTGCGAACGAATTTGCCGATGCCGTCAATGGCCTTGGTCGCGTCCGGCAGATAGGGCGCGAACAGATGCCAGACATGTGGCATGTGCGGCCATACCTCAAGCGTGGATTTAACACCCGCCGCCTTGGCCTTTTCATGACAACGCACACTGTCATCCAGCAGGGTTTCTGCGTCACCGACCTGAAACAGCAGTGGCGGCAGCCCCTTGAAGTTGCCATAGAAGGGCGACGCCAGCGGAATGTCTTTGGCTTTCTTGCCATTCAGATACATAGCGGCAATGGGCCCTACGCCTTCGCCGCCCGCAATCGGATCAATCTTGGCGCGGGTTTTCATGGACGCGCCGGTGCCTTCCAGATCCGTCCAGGCGGAAATCGGAATGGCCGCCGTGGGTAGCGGTTGTTTCGCATCGCGCAGCGCCATGCAGGTCGCCAGCGTCAAACCGCCGCCTGCGCTGTCACCGGAAATGAAGGTGCGGCGCGCGGGCGTCGTACCGAATGGGCCATGACCCAGCATATATTTGTACACTTTCACCGCGTCTTCCACGGGCGCAGGAAACGGATGTTCCGGCATCAGGCGGTAATCCACCGCCAGCACGGCACAGCCAGTTGATTTTGCAAGACGCGAGCACAGCGCGCTATGCGAATACAGACCGCCCGCCATATATCCACCACCATGCAGATACATGAGACGGCGGCCTGTGTCGGTATCATTATTGGTGTACCAGGCGCACGGAACGCCTTCGACGGTCAATTTGTCCACGCTGCCCGAAAGCTTCATGGTTTCGTCGCTTACTTTGGCGTAATCATCAAAACTTTTACGAAGCCCGCCCACGGGATCACCGCCTGCCCCGGCTGCCTGCATGATTTTGCGAATGTGATTATAGACCGCGACGGTGGCCGCCGATGGTTTTCCAGATGCCTTGGCGGCCGGTTTTGCTGCGGGTTTTTTAGCGGCAGGCTTTTTCGCTGGCGTTTTCTTTACCGCTTTAGCGGCAGGCTTTTTCGCTGGCGCTTTCTTTACCGCTTTAGCGACGGGCTTCTTCGTCGCCGTTTTCTTTACCGCTTTAGCGACGGGCTTCTTCGCCACGGTTTTCTTGACAGCTTTTACAGCGGCTGTTTTCTTTACGGCCTTCGCAACGGGTTTTTTAACGACCGCTTTTTTGACCGGTTTTTTCGCTACCTTGGGGGCCGCTTTTTTTACAGCCTTTTTCGCGGCTTTAGGAGCCGCCTTTTTCACGGTTTTTTTAACGGCCTTGGGGGCCGCTTTCTTGACGGCTTTTACAGCGGCTTTTTTTACCACTTTCTTGACCGTCTTTTTCACTGCTTTTTTGGTGGGTTTTTTTGCCGCCATGATCTTTCTCCCTGCTCATGCGCTACGGTTCAGTGTAAGTTCATCCGTTCCAAATTTTTCGCCTTGTCAGACGAAATTCCATATGTCGCACACCAGTAAAAATCCTATTTGGCTACCGCCTGCTTTGCCGCTATCGGATCCACCCGATCATTGACAAAGTAGGGCTTACCGTCTGGTCCCATATAGAAACGTTTTTGTTCTTCCAGTGTGAATGGTCGCGAACCTAGCCGACCGAACACGGCAATCTGCCCGCCAGTTTCATCCACTGCGCGGTCGCGATCAAGTCCTTTTGATATCGCGGCTGCCGGGCTGCTGGTTTTACGCCAGGCGATCAGTTCAGGTTTTGGTTCTGGACTGAAGCCGTAAAAGCGCGGCTGACTGTCGGGTGATGTCAACTGCACCACTTTCAGTCCATTTTTTCCGTCCGCCACATAGGCAAATAGGGACGCATTGGTGGACCCAACGGTTACATCACGCGCATCGTTGATCTGCCCATCGGCATTGTACTGCATATAGAGCTTCGGTTTTGCCGGGTTTTCAACATCCACAAGCATCAACCCGTCAGCACCCGCCGCCACATAGGCATAGGTGCGCGCAACATAAACCCGGCGCGCATCCGCCATCGGCACCAGCGCATCGGGAACAGGGGCCGGTTTGCGCGGATCGGTGACATCCACCACCTCCAGCCCCCGGCCCGTGGTCACAAACAGATAGCGGAATTGCAGGGCGGTGGCGCGGGCATCCTGCATGGCGATGCGCGCGGCAATCTGCGGTTTCAGGGGATCGGCCATATCCAGCACGACGATTTCTGTGGGCGTGGCGATATAGAAAATAGTCCCCGCTATTGTAATGTGGCGCGCGCCCGTAAGCGCCCCTTCCGGATTCCAGGTCAGGACGCGCTTGAAGAAATTATTGCGCGGCTCACCATCCGCCAGCGAAGCCACATCGGTGACGATCAAGCCTTCTTCGGCGTCGGTAATAAACGCGTAGCGGTAGATTTCGTGCATTTTCTGTTCCTGATTGGTTTTCAGGATCAGTTCGCCTTCGTTTCGCAGGATGTTGATATTCTGGTTGGTCGGCAGCGCCATACAGGTGGCGTTTTTGCTTTTTACCTGCGTGTCATGGCCCAGCGCCGAGAAGGGCGCGCTGATAATGCGGTCTGAAAAGCCCTTATTGGCGATGGCGTTCACATCATAGGCCTGGAAGCCATTGGCGCCTTCGGCCGCAAACAGATATTCGCCGCGCAATTGCAGGCAGCCAACGTCGCCGGATTTCTGGGTATAAGCCTCGGGCAGCTCGCGTTCGCGTTCCTGATGGGTTTTGAACCAATCGGGATAGGCGTAGCGTTGCAGATAGCTGCCGATAACCGCCTGTGGCTCGTCCCATTCGGTAACGCGCACGGCTTCAAACCCGCCCTCGCCGCCCACATAGGCGTTGAAGCCGACGAAATTTACGAAATTGGTGCCGTGCAACAGCAATTGCGCCATGATCGCATTATTGTCATTGGCCTCGGACAAATGGCAGTCGGTGCAGGTCTTGGTTTCGGTCTGGCGTTCGGTATGTGGGAAGTGCGGCGCGAATGCCTGACTGGAATAACCAGACGCAGCAATCGGCGGTTGTTGCACATAGAGCCGTTCACGGTTGATATTGGTGGACGACAGCACCAATGCCGAGCTTGAGCGGATGGGCGCAATCGTGTTGCCCTTGACGCTGGCGTTTACGCCGAGCTGGAACATATCATCGCGCGCCACCTGCGGATTATAGGTCGCATAGTTGCGCGTTTCGCCGCCTTCAAAATGCAGACGCGGGGTTTTCCAGTTGGCCTCGATCGGCAGATGACAACCCGCACAGCTTGTCGTCCAGGACAGATGACAGGTGAAGCATTCCATCTTGTCGTCCTGATGGGCGAGATTTTTCGCCTCTACCCCCGGTCCCCATTCAAACGGTTTGCCGCTGGCGCCCAGTTTCGACATGGTCTTTGCGCGCGCCGCCTTCGGATTGAAATTCTTGTGTTTGGGGTCAACCGTATCCTTGACCAGGGTTAGTTCCCATTCCAGATTCGGATCGATCATCGAGCGCTGAAACAGCTTGCCATCCATCCATTGAAAACGGCGCTTGCCCGATGGGGTATAGGCCAGCGACAGATCATTGCCGGTGCCCTTGGCCGCCGGACCACTGGTGCGCAGCGATGGATAGCGTTGCGCCGTGCCATGACAATCGTCACAGCGGATTTCGATGGCCGCCGCCACCTCGCCATACAGATGCCCATCACCGTGTGAATCCTGTTCAAAATGGCAATCAACACATTGCATGCCTTTTTCAAGATGGATGCTCTTCAGATGCACGGCTTTCTGGAATTTTTCCGGATCTTCATTCGGCACAACGGTACCTTTTGCATCCAGCAGATTGCCTTTGCGGTCGCGCTTGAACACTGCGCGGAAATTCCAGCCATGACCGTGATAATCGGCAAACTGCGTATCCTTGAGTTTCGGATTGAGCAGTGACACGTCTTTCAGGAATTCCGGGTCCGACCATTTACCGCGCACCACGGCCCCTTCCGGGTTGCGATCCAGCGCATCACGCTGTTCCGCATCAGTGGGATAGCGCTGTTTTTCCGGCCACATAAAGGGTGCGTCGGATTCATAATCCCACATGGTGTAACCCAGGAACGAATTCACGAAAATATTCGGCTGATGCATGTGACAATTCATGCATTGCGCCGTGGGAATGGCCTGCGTGAAGGCGTGTTTGATGGGATGGCCGGGTTCATCCTTCGGGATTACCGGATCGCTGGTTTGCGTCAGACCGGCATTGCCAAATTTGGCGTATGGCCCGGAATGAAACGGATCACGGTCATTGGCATAGGGCACATGGCATGCGCCGCAACCAGAAGTACGATAGTCGCCCGGATTGTCATTGGTGCCCAAAAACCACATGAACGGATCATTCAAACGGGTTTTGTGAATATTGATCACCGGCACTGCAATGCGAAGGCCGGTGCCGGGGCCACGCATGGATTGCTTCTGATCGGGCCTGCCCGGTTCTTCCAGCCGCTGAATTAAGCCCGTCGAATTGGGCAAGCCAACCTCGGGAAACTGGGTAACGATATTGCGGCCACCGCGTTCAAATACCCGGAATATATCGCCGGGCGGGATAACCTCCCATGCGGGCAGCGGCAGCATTTGCGGGCGTACGCCGCGCGCTTCCATTTCCGGCGTAACCTCGCCAATCGCCTCCAGCTTGGCCACTTCACCCTTGTTGGTATAGACCTCGCCCAGAAAATAATTTTTGAACGGCAGAATGCCATTATTGTAGGACGCGCCGCCCCATAACAGCGCACCGGTAGCCATGATCGAGCGCTTGGCCTTGGTGATAATATCCGCATGACAATTGCCACAGGCCAGATCCGCCGTGCGATAGTCACTGGGATTTACAAATCGCACATATTCCTGCGCTTCGCGGTTCAGCAGGGTGAAGCTGCCCTTGGGATTAGCGCTGCTGGGATAGTGCCAGCTATTTGGCAGTGTGGGCAGCACATGGGCTTTTTCCTGAGCGGCGAAATAGGCCGCACTGCCTTTTTCCGCGCCATCGGGTTTGCGCACTTCGGCACTGCCACCATGACAATCGACACAGCCCAGGATGACACCGGGACTGGCATGCATGCTGGATGAGTCAGTTGAGGTGTGGCAGCTTTGGCAGCCCTCACTTTTTGCCGCTGCTTCCTCCTGGCTTTGCGATGCGGGCGCGGGTGGCGTGGCAGTATAAATAATCTCGCGCGGTTTTTCCTCGCCCGAAGCATATGCGTTACCTGCGCCAAATAAAACCAGGCTAAGCAGCAGAATAATAAATCGCGCCATCACCATCATCAATACGCCAATGTCAGGTTAGCCAGCAGAGTGTAGAAATGCTCATTTTCAGTATGATACAAATCCTTGAACCCCTTGCCAGGCAGCAGCGCCGCATAAGACAGCCGGAATACCACATTCTGGCTCATTACCGGTCGATAGATCGCCGATGCCGACATATCCCAGCCGATGCTGCTGCGAATTTCGCCTTCATTGCGCAGCGCCTCCAGCACATCTGTTTCATTGAAATTCAGATGGTTGATGTTGGTGGACAGACGCAGTTGCGGCAATACATCAAAATCCGCGCCGCCCCCCATAAGGCGCAGGCCCGGATTAACAAAATTCGATTGGCCATGTTCGCGTGAGGAACGCAAATCCGGCAGCACCCCATTGCGCTGTGAAAGCGCCACGCCGCCGCCGCCGATTAATGGAATATTCTGGCGTATCCAGAAGCTGGTGTCCGCCCCGGCAAATTGCGGGTTTTCAAAAATCGATGAAAAGCCCTTGGATTTTTTATCGAACGGGTCTTTATCACCACTGGCGTACAGGAATGAGCCACGCAGGCGCGTCCAGCTATAATCAATTGAGGGTTCCGCTGCCATGAACCAGGCGCGTATGTCGCTTTTTTCGTCGGTGAATATCGAGCCGTCTTCCTCACCATAAGCGTAATAGCCGGACACCGTCAGGTTCGTGCGCCCAAAATGTCCATCGCCATTATAACCCAGATAGCCCACCTTGTAATCATGCGGCCGCTGTATACCGATAGCAGCGGGGCGCTGCAAAAAGCCGTTTTTGTCGTAGAAAAATTTCTGCTCGGTGTTGCGGTTATAAATCGCGGTTATCTGGCTGGTGAAGCCCAGCACCGGAAAATCCTGATAGTAGAGATTGCCAATAAAAACATCATCATCGCGGATTTTCTTACCGATATGGTTCAGGCCGCTATTGGTGTCTTTTTCAAGCCGCCGGAACCAGGCCAGATTGTACTGAAAAATATTATTATTGCGGGTGCCGAACAGCCGCACGCCGGGCTGATTATCCAGAAACATGAAACCACGGAAATCCGCGTTGAAGGGCTGAATGCCTACGCGGATTGAATCAAAATCATACCGATCCGACACGTTGCGGATATGGTAATCCAGAAACAGTTCCTGCATGCCGATATGATTATCCGAGCGCGATTTGCCCCGTTCCGGATTGCGCCGCAACAGGCCCCGCTCTTTCACACTGGCGTAATTATAATTGAATACCGGCGTAATGCGCAGCTCAAGATCGGGTGGCTTGAATGCGGTATTGCCCTTGATCAGGGTCAGATTGGTGATCAGGTTCTGATTGAACACATATTGATCGGGCTTGCCAAACAGATCATTCGTGCCTGGACGCGAAGTGGTGGCGACGCCCACAGGAACCGGAAAAGCGCGCGGCTCATACACCGTGTCGGAAATGACATTGAGCAGAACAAACCCGTCTTTTCCATAGACCGGCTTGTCGCCTTTCAGAACATTGTTATTGTACGGGTCGTACCACTTTCCCTTAAAGCCAAGTCCTTCCAGAATTCGCCAGCGGTCGGGCACCGGCACAATATCACCCCGGGTTTGCAATTCCTCATAACTGCGCGCGCGACCAGCCGGGATAGGGGCGCCCTGACGTTCGCGCGGATCGCCGCGCACCGTATCATCAACCGGCTCCTCGCCAGGACGCGGGCGGCGCAGAACCTGTGCAACCTGCTGATTATCCGAATCCGAATTAGCGACGACAGTCTGAACGTTGGGCCTCAAATAAGAAGAAGCACTGGAAGAACCGGAAAATGCCGCGCGCGATGGTACTCCCAACGGTGGCCCGGCGGGAACCAGCGACGGAACGGCAACCGGTATCGCATTGGGGATTGGCGGTGGCGATTTGCCCTGCGCCCAACCCGGAACAGCGGATAAAATCAGTAAAAATGCAGAAGCAATGGCCAGGCGCACGCTATTTCCCCTCACAGGCGCGCTGTTCATTTGAATTGATGAACGGCGAGAATGGACAGGAAACATAACGCAACCGCACCCCGGCAGGCGCCAACTGATCCGAACGGATTGCGGCCGGGGCATGCGAAACCCCGGTGCCAAGACCAACACTGGCATTATGCAGCCCCAGGAATGCCACCATATCGTCCTGATCTATGCCGTCACCCGACACCCCGATGGCGCCAACCAACACACCGTTTTTATAAATCGGCGTACTGCCCGCAAAAATCTGCAAGCCATTAGCGAGTGGATTGAGGCCGGAACTATTTGATACAACCGGCGTGCAGCCAAGTCCCGTATCATTGACAACGCCATTACCATCGGGATCAAAATCACCGCGCCCATCGCCCGTCACATCCAGATTGAGATTGCGTACAAACAATACGTGGTTGATGATATTGCCAACAGCCAGATCAAATTGCAGGCCCGTCGAAAACGGACTCCAGGATGCCACAGGGCGGCTTAACGGACCATTGCCATTCGTACTCACCCCATCCGGAAAATAAGGCCGCGCCAGATTACCAATGGCGCGATCCGTATAGGCAATACCGTCGGACAAGGATCCCGGCCCCACAAAAGCCCGCATATTGGTCACATAATTCGGCACCGTATACGCATGATTTGGGATCAACCCGTTTATCGCATTCGCCACCACCCGGATAGACGGGAACACCCCCGGATTTTCCAGATTGGCCGCAGCGTTCTGTTTGGACATAAAAGCAGCAGTGCGCGCTTTTTGCAGCGACACATCAATACCGAAAATCGGCGCATCCGGGGTTCGGGCCTGGCCCAGCACCTGCCCTTCTGCATCCACGATTGATACCGTAACCTGTACGAAACTTTGCAGCGGACGGCGAATTTGCGCCCGCGCACTGGCGGCAACACGCAAGGCATGCCCAAGTATAACCGGCACCTCGGCCGCTGTCAGGTTCTGCCCCGCATTCGCTGTTCCTGGTATCACGGGAAAAAATGGCGCGTCCGCCCCAGAGGTAAGCAGGAACGGTACAAACCCCGCAACCGCTGCAACATTTGCATAGCCGGGTCCATCACTCACCGCATTCACTGGACGCACGCCGGAAGCAGATGAACCATAGGTTTGCCCGGCCAGGATCGGAACATCAGAATATCCCGTTACACCAATAAATCCTGCCGGATTAACCGCAGGCGCAAGCCCCGGCGTAGCGGCAAGCGCGCGCGCGTCCACATCCGAAAAGCGCAGGGTCTTGCCTTCAACCGTAATCCTGCTGGCCAGTATATCCTGTGGGGGCGCATATCCGGATGAACCCGCAACCGCAATGATTTCATCAAGATCAGTATCGATATCGCTAACATCTGCATCCAGGCCATAGACGCCATCGGCCGCAACACCCACACCACCAACAACCACACCATTTATATATAATGGCAATCCACCGGGATCGGCGGACAGACCCAGCGGTGAACGCTTGGGCCCGCGAAACTGATCGGGCGGCACAGGACTGGCACCATTAAAGTAACGACGACTAAGATCCGAACAGGGTAACTGGCTGAACTGCACCCCAAACAACGGGCCACCCGGCGCCAGAATTTCTCCGGGATTGAAATTTCGCTGCACGATCTGGCTGGCGGTGCGTGTGCTGAACGCGTTACCTGACGAAGAAAGATAGGCCCCCGTGACCGCCTTTGATATGGCCGCCATAGTGGAGGGCACCACCCCCGCAAGACCATCAATCCCGGTACGGACATTGCGTCCGGAATTCACCGTCACCGTTGGCGGCGCGCCCGGCATCTGATACACCGCCAGCACATTGCCAACCCGGTCCGTTACCGCAATGGTCGCAGGACGGTTTCTTACTGCGGCTTCCTGAACCGCCTGTGAAATGACGCGATAAACGTCAAGTCCGGAAAGATTCTGCGCCTTGGCGGACATCGTACCACCCAACAAGGCGACAAGTCCGGCCAAAATGCATGTAATGGTCTTTGCTGTCATTCGAATGCGCCTATTCATCCCATCAATTCGCCCGCATGACATCGAAAAAACCAAATTTCAATTCTCCATTGGCCCGGTAATAGACAGTGACGCGCATTGGAAAATTATGGGGCGACAAATCCTGATTGAAAACCTTGAAATTAAGTCGTCCTTCACTCTGCACAAAACCGTTATCAGCCAGATGTGTCGGATCAAGATCCCAGGACTGAAACAGCCCCTGACGATCACGCATCAAAGGGGGATTACCCGATAGCTGCACCACGACATGCGTGGTTTCCACAACGTCATTGCCGAAAAGAACCTGCTTTTCCACTGATGCCTGCCTCACGTCAGACAACACCACCGATGCCAACTGAACGCCCGTTACCGTCAGTTCCTGCGCGCAAACGCCAGAGGCCCCGACAGTCATTGCCAGCGCCGCCACAGTCCCGATCCCATGTTTGCGCAATAGTCCGTGAATTCTCATCAATCAGTTTTCCCGGTAATCAATAAACTTTCCTGCGGTAGTGTCGCCTGCCCTTCGCGACCACTGGGTTTTTTATTTTCTTCCCCCATCCTGGGTGTTTCCGGCAAGTGGAAATCATGGCAGGTAATACAGGTTGAAGGTACCTTGTTGCTGACTTTTTCCCCTCCGTGACAACTCTGACAAACTGCAATCTTGGGCAGCAGAACATCACTGGATTTTTTAGATGTTGCTGCTACATGGCATGAGTCGCATTTCAATATATCAGTATGCGCGGAATGATCAAAGCGGCCACGTGGCAACCAGCTTTTATTCACGGTTGCCGGTACCACCGCCCAATTCAATGGACCCTTTCCTTCACCTGTGGAAACCTCATGGCAATTGCCGCACATGGTTTTGCCAAAAGACTGATCGGCAACCCGTTTCGCCTGGCTGTCAGCCCAGGCCTTTGGGTCCGTTTGTCTCTGCGAAGTGATGGGCGCCTGACCGCCAGGGCGTCTGCGTTCGGAATCCGCAACAGGGTCCTGCACGTCATTTATGCCGCCCCGCAAACCATAATCACTGTAAAACTCACGTATCAGCATCTGCGCGTTGTTTGCCTGACCATGCGGCAAGGTTCTGTCGGGGCGCCTAGGGTCGAACACCAGTTGATGACAGCGTTCGCAATTTGCTTCCATGCCTATAGGATCAAAACTTTCTGCCCCCCTGGTAAGCTGGTGACAGCTATTGCATTCCAGCGTTTCTTTGCCTTTCGGACCGCGAACCCCCTCTTTTTTCAGGTGCACGTCATGTGGAAATTTCAGTCCGGAGTTTTCAAGCAGTTCATTCGGGTTATCAAGCGCCACACGTTTGAATGTTTTACTGGCGGCATCTGAAACCAAATTCGGCCGGAACTCTGGATGCTTCTGATCAAAAACATCTGCATTCTTTATCTTAGACTGGGGCAGTGTCTTTTCCATGTCGCGGTGGCAGTCGATACAAAAACTTTCCTTGTTGATCGTTAGTTCCTTGTCCCCATTATGCTCTCTATGGCACGTATTACAGGTATCATCGGCCATTTTTTTGAAATTTGGCACACTCGTGAGTTCAGGTTTGCTGGTATCAAAATGATGCGTTACAGGCGCGTGGCACGAAAGGCATGCGCCATCCATTACCTGAACGAAAGGTTTCTGATGGCACAGATTACATTGATCAGAAATGAACTGATGCGATGCCGATATAGGACCGCTATCCCATGCCGTGTCAAAGCGCGTGCCAACTGTTTTATTGGCCGCCTCCTCCGTATGCTGAGAATAAAATACAATCGGCATTACCAGAAACATGACCAATACGCCAACAATGCCAACCCATGACCATAGCCTGCGTCTTAACCCATAATCAGCCAGACGCACCGTGCTGCGCGCAACAAGCTGGGCGTAATCGTCCCCCAGTGGCCTCACAAGTTCCACTTCGATGGCAATATCCTTGCCCTCGGGTGGTTCCGTCAGCGTGATGTCAAACGGACCGATGCCAATCACATCGCCAACGGATACGGGCCTGCTGCGGGTTGGTTGCCCATTGACGCGCACGTCAGAAAGTTTTTCAACTTCAACAAACAGGCCGCCTGGACGTTGGTGTATTACGGCATGCTCAAAACGAATGCGCGGATCGGCAAGATATACTTCCGCATTCGTGCTGCGACCAAAATGAACGGTCTCGGAGGAGCGTTCCTCGTTTTTGCGTGAAACACTTCCGCCTTTTTGGCGCCGCGTCAGATATGTGATCAGAATTTCCATTCGCCGCTCACCAGTAAAAGAAAACGGCGACGATATGCGCGATCAGGGAACCCAAAAGCGCAAACGACAGCGGTACATGCAGATAAAGCCAAATATCTAGCAGCGATTTATACCTAACATCGCGCCGGGCTCTGGATAATAGCTCTTCCTTGCGCGCCAGCAGGCCCAGCAGGGCGCGATAGCCTTCGGCCTGCTCCTGCGGCGCATTCTCGGCCAGATGCTGTATTGCACGGTTTGCATCTTTGGTAGCGCACTTGGGATCTTCGCCGGATAATTGACGGATCACGCCCCCGCCAATTCGGGTATTTTGCGAAGCAGTCAGAACTATCTGGTTAATTTCATCCCCAAGCGCCAGCGCCGCATCGCGGCATTCCACATCAAGGTCAGAAATTTCGTGCATCATTTGCACCAGTGTCATGCCACGGCGGTTATTTGTCATCAGTTCAGGAACACGCACATAAGCAAACAGGCCAAAAACACCGCTCAAAACAACGACCATCATAAGCACATAAGCCAGCGTATGCACATTCCAGCCAAACTGAAATCCCGTATGCAGCGTACCGACAATGATCAGCGCAAGGCCAAGATAAATATGCGCGCTAAGCCAGTCTTCAACAGGTGCGCCGCCCGCACCGTAACGACGTTTGCGAATACCAAACCACATCAGCCATATAATCAGAACCGCACCAAGCCCGCCAAGCGTATAACCAAGCCATGTTCCGCCATTGGGTGTTCCATAACCAGGCTCATGAAACACATACAGCAATACCGATAGGGCGACCACAATCAGCGCCCATTTCAGATACCGGTAATTCCTGAATATCAGGATGGATTGATGCATTTAATTCCCCGCGCCTCCCTGAAGGCGTATCTTCGAACCGCTGTTTATAACCCCTGCGAGACCATTTTGAAAAATTCTGATGGTTCAACCCTGAGCGCCGCACCCGTCGGGCAGGCTCGTACACAGGCAGGTCCACCCAAAACATCTTTACACATATCGCATTTAACGGCTTTTTTGGGACTGCCACCGGTCTTTTGGCTGTCAGGTCCCCATTTTCCCGAAACCGCCTGCCCGGGACCGGGTCCGCGCCCGAATAACAGCCATTGCAGCAGCCCGGGTTTTTTAGGTGGTTTGGCCGCCATGTGAATAACCCCATAGGGGCAATTTCGTTCACAATTGCCGCAGCCAATGCAGCTATCTGTAATATAGACTTCGCCATTGGCGTTGCGACGCAGGGCATCCGGCGGGCAATCAACCATGCAATGTGGATGCTCGCAATGCCTGCACGATGTAGGAACGTGAATCGTCTGATAGGTGGGGCCAGCCTCGCGGTTTAGCCGCGATGTGCCCTGATGGGTCTCGGCGCAGGCCTTTTCGCAATTATCGCAGCGCACGCAAAGCGCTTCGTCAATCAGCAATACGTCCGTCGCCTCGCCCAGGCCCTGCTCAATCAGGAACTGGATTATGCCGCCCGCTTCGGGCTGTTCCGTACTTTCAATATTTTCCAGCATGCGACCGCGATACCGCGCCTCAATGGTCCGCCGCACTGTTTCATTTCGCGCCATCAGCGCCTGAAAGGGAATGCCATCGAGGCGCAACGCCTCTACCGACACCGCAGCGCGGATCGTGGCGGAGCGCGGCGCATTGCTGATAAGCGCCATCTCGCCCACATAATTACCCGCCGCCACATAGGAAATCACGGTTTCCTTACCACCTACCTCACGCGAAACGGTAACGGAGCCGCGCTGGATCAGATATAGACAGTCCCCCGCCTCGCCCTCGCGAAAAAGCACAGAGCCCTGGTCAAATTTCTCCACCTTAACCGTACGAATGAGATCCTGAAGATCCGGCAGCGGTATACCCGGCGCAATATAGGTTTGTATTTGCCGGCCGACAGCCACCTCATCCATAACGCGTTTAACGGACTCTACTGAATTAATCAGTTTGATCATTGAGCGGCGCGGGGTTTCTATCAGCAATGTGGGTTTGCTGGCCATCACAGTCGCGGTACGCCGACGACCTGATAACAGACCCATTTCACCGAAGAACGCCCCCTTGCCCAATGCAATAATTTTGGTTTCGTCCTCTGGATCGATCTGGATATTCACTTCACCATCAACTATGGAATAAAAGCTGTTGGTGTAATCGTTGCGCACGAAAACGACGTCGCCGCCACGCGGCACATGCACATTACTGTCCAGCAAAAATTCCCGTAATTGCAAGGTGGTAAGACCGGCCAGCAGGGGTACGGATTCCTGAATGAGCGCCAGAACTTCGGATACCGATTTGTTGCCCGGAATATTTGCAAACTTCTGTTCCAGCAAGGGTTCGTCCGCTGGTTTAAGCTGATTGCCCTGGATATATTCAATAACCTCATATCCCTGGTTCATCGCCTGTTTGATCAGCGGATATCCGGCCAGTGCCCCAATAATATACAGACCCGGCACGTTTGACTCATACTGACCAGAAAGTTCTGGCAGCGACGAGGGATCAGGATTGGGGAAAGTAATGCCACATGATTCAACAAACTTGCGCGGCGGAGACGCACCCAGACGCGCGATAATACGATCACATTTAACTTTGGTTTCACCCTGCGGTGTTTTTACGACAATACCGTCATCATCCACCTGCACCGTTTCGGCGCTATAGATACATTCAAGCTGATTTTTTTCGATTGCTGTCGTAATTGCCGTCAGGTTTCCCTGTTTGATACGGGCAAATTCACCACCACGGTTAAGGATAACGACATTATTTTGCCTGGTTAGCGCAAGCGCATTTTCGATGCCCGCGTCACCCGCGCCGACGACAACAATGGTCTCGTCTGAATATTCGTCGGGATCATTTAACTGATACTGCACCCATTCACGATCCTGCCCCGGAACACCAAGCAGGCGAATGTTACCCTGTAGACCAATCGCGAAAACAACATATTCCGCGTTCAATGTCGTCCCATCAGAAAGTTTGAGCGTGAAATCGCCTTTTTCGCCGCTGATGCCAGTTACTTCGGAATTAAACCTGACATTCACCTTGAGGCCAGCGATCTGTTTTTCCCAGGTGGCCAGCACGTCCTCGCGAATACCAATCTGAAAGGTAAGCTCACTACGCAAGGGCAACACGTCTGGCGTGGCCATTACAAGCTTGCCTTTCTGGTACTTGTATATTGTATCAGAAACGTGATCGCGCTGTTCCAGCAACACATGGGACACGCCTGCTACCGCCGCCCGCCCTGCGGCACTAAGACCGGCCGGCCCAGAACCAACAATAGCGATTTTTACGCGTTCCTGCATGTGTAGCCCTTACAGAATTTTCCCTGAAAGCATTTCATGATTCGTCCTCAAGCTACTATTTTTCCATGAATAATCATGAGCGTACAGCTTACAATGGCATGAAAAATAATAATCTGCGCAATCTGATACTTTGTTACAAATTTTTGTTACACCCGATTGACATGGTTCAGGATTTTCCCAGATCCTCCAGCGCGCCTGACACAGAGCGGTATTCGTCACTATCCGGCGGCAACTGCCCGCGCAACCTGTCCCAATAATTGCGCGCAGCCGCTTTATCGCCATTTTGCGCTGAAAATTCCCCCAGAAACCACAGCGCCTGATTATTGCCGGGTTCTACCGCCAGTATATGCTGCATGGTTTTGGCAAAACGCGCGCTAACTGGTTTTGTTTCGCCTGCGGCCTGCAATGCCTCGCCATACGCCGACAGTGCGTCGAGACGGGTCGGATCAACCGCGATGGCACTGCCAAGCGCCGCCAGACTGTCGTTTTTGCGGCCCAGCACCCCGTAAGCCCTGGCAAGTTGCAGCCAGCCATCCACATTATCTTTTTCCGTAGTTTCCAGCCGGGCCGCCAGACGCGCCACCATGCTTTCGATCATCTGATTTCGGTCACCTTCCGGCATCTCGGCGGCAGCGACCATGTCGTCCGCATCTGGTCCTGCCGGCGGGGTTTTCGCAACAACAGGCGCCGACGGGGATGCCGCTGGCAAAAGGCTGGCCAGATCAACTTTCAGCAAATTGGCCACTTCCTGCGCCTGTTCACGAACGGCACCCGCCCAGGGCGCACCGGGTTCGGCCTGTTTCAGCAGCGCCACCCAATCGGCCAGCGCCCCCTTTGCATCGCCCGCCTGGGCTTTTGCCAGCCCCAGATAAAATTGGGAACGCGGCTCAGCAGGAATGATTTCCAGCACCTTACGAAACTGTACTTGGGCGTCTTCGCCCACCAGACCATTATTGCCCTGCACGAGGGTTTCCGCATATTCCGCCAGTACCATCGGGGCAGGCTTGTCGCCCGCCAGCGCCACAGCCTTGCCATAGGCAGCGATGGCATTTGGAAAATCCTCCAATGTCACATAAGACCGGCCCAGCAGCATCCAGCCCTGAATATCCTCGGGTGATTTGGCCAGACGCGCCGCCAGTTGCTGTGTCAGCGCAACCATATCCATATGTTCGGGGTCGGCCCCCGCAACCTGTGCGGGGTTTCGATTGGGGGACAAATCAGGGCTGCCTATCGCCATGTAGACGCCAAATGCAATTGCAGGCGTGATTAGCGCGGCCGCCAGCGCTGTCCATCTTCTGCCACGCTGAACTACGGGAATATCTGGCGACATATCGGCCTCGTTATCCGCGCGCAGCATACGACGCTCTATCTCCAGTTGCGCGCCCACGGCTTCGTCATCGCTGATCACCCCGCGCGCCCGCTCTTCTTTCAGCTCGGAAAGTTGCTGGCGATATACTTCCAGCGCATGGGCACCGCGCGACGCATCTTCCCTGCGTTCGCGCAATAGCGGCAGCGCCACCAGCGCCGCAGCGCCCAGCGCCATCCCCGCGATTATGATCCAGAATAATATCGACATACCGCAACCGGTAGCACAAGGCGCGCCATCAGGTAAGTTGAAATCTCAGATTTTTGTATACGGGTCATCGGGCGCGGCCAGTCGCAGCTTGCTTTTGTGTGTTTCCACTTTTTCATCAGAAGTAAGCCGCTGGCCCTGGAAATAATATTTCTGCCATGCCTGTTTGATGGTGGCGGGATCATGATTGGACAGATTGGCCAGAAAGTCAGTGCGGCTTTTTAACCAGGCTTCATATTCTTTTTTCAGTTCCGGTTCGGCATCCATGATCCGCATCTCCGGCTGAAACGATTCCAGCATGTCATGGTGGATTGGAATAATCGTGCAGAAGGGTTCTCCCTTCTCAAAACGCACTATTCCGGGGGCCGTCATTTTCCAGTTCATGGTAAAGGGGAATGGCAGCCAGTCGGTCTCTATAATTCCCGATAACGCGGCAATACCATGCTTGGGGCGGTTCATAGGCGCCGTTGCCAGCAAATCCCACCCAGGGGGTGTCCGAAACATGTAGCCAACATGAAACGTCACCACGCCCATCGAGAAATGCGACAGCACGAGATTCTCAATATGTGGGAAATTATCCAGCGCGCGAATTTGGATGGCTTGTTTTTCGGGGCGGCCATTCCAGGCGATATCGAAGGTGGCCGGGCTCAGCACTTCCCACCCGTAACCATTGGCGATATTCAACGGCAGACACCGATAGGCGAACCGGTCAGGCGAGGCGTCCATCCAGTCACGCGTAGGTCCAGCGGGCACCAGCAGCGGCGGCTCAGGCGTCAGCTTGTAACAAATGAGTTTCATTCAGGCCCGCCCGGACGAGCCAGACAGATTTCCGGGATTAACGCCAAGTTTTGCAAGCGCGGCCTCCCATTTTTTTTCAAGAGCCGTGGAAAAAATCAGATCCACATCGGCGTTGCAATGCAGCCAGGCATTTCCCTGTATTTCATATTCCAACTGCCCAGGCCCCCAACCGGAATATCCCAGCGCCACCAGAACATGGTGCGGCCCCCTGCCCTCGGCCATATCACGCAAAATGTCCAGACTGGTGGTCAGGCCGACATGTTCCTTTACAGGCATGGTGACACCCTTCAGGAAATAATCATCCGTATGAAGAATAAATCCACGCCCGGTTTCTACCGGCCCGCCAAGCTGAACGCGGATATGTTCTGTTCCAGGTTCGCACTTCATATCCAGTTGTCCCAGCAAATCCGGAAATGAAATCTGCCCGGCATGTTTGTTGATAATCAAACCAAGTGCGCCATCGGGCGAATGCGCACACATATAAATCACCGTACGCTTGAAACGGGGGTCGCCCATATTCGGCATGGCGATCAGCAATTTTCCCGCCAGTGACTGACCACCGCCTCCGCCGCCGCCGCCTGGTGTTGCATCAAAGGGCATCTCGAAGCCTCCCTGACTTTAAGGTTTCAGGTTTCTGCCAAACATTTCGAACAGCCGTTCCCAGTGACGTTCCGCCGATGGCTTGTCATACATGCCCACCCGGTCGGGAAAGGCAAAGCCATGATCGGCGCCGGGATACCATTCGATTCGATAGTTTATATTAAGACCCGACAGATGCTTTTCAAGCGCGTCGATCTGTTCTTTTGGCGCGTAACCATCATGTTCCGCGCAGCCAAAATACATCTCGCCCTTGATGTCCCTGGCGAACATATGCGGGCTATCCTTTTGGTCCGTCATCAGACTGACGCCATATATGCTTGCTGAAACCCCCACCCGGTCTGCATGGCGTGACGCCGCCATAAAGGCGAAGGGGCCGCTCATGCAATAGCCAACCACGCCGACCTTGCCTTTGCGCGCCGCCGCCTGTGTATCGGCATAGGCCAGCATCGCGCCTACATCCTGCATCACCAGATCATTGGTAAGAGAGCGCATCAGTTCAAACATGCGCCTGCCGCCCCCCGGATCCCGGCTCATGTCAAATTCGGGTGTTGTGCGGTAATAGAGATTGGGCAGGACCACATAATATCCGGCTGTGGAGATGCGCCGCGCCATGTCGTGCAGCTCTTCGCGCTTGCCCGGCGCATCCATCAAAAACAGAACCACAGGATGCGGCCCGCCTTCTTCGGGGTGGGTAATGAAACTGTTCATCATGCCGTCTTTGGTTTTGATGTCGATGTGATGTTCTATCATTGGGCTTTTCCCTGCATTATTGTGAATTAATCTACCGTCACGACGACCTTGCCAATGGCCTTGCGGGTGACCAGTGCATTCATTGCCGCCGCGCTTTCGGCCAGCGGAAATGTCATTGACACATGTGGTTTCAATTTTCCTTCGCCCCACCAGCCGGTCAGCACGGCCATGCTGGCGCGTGCTTTTTCCGGAAAAGAAGCGCCATAACTGCCAAAGGCCACGCCGACCGCCTGACACTGACGCAACAGCAGGCGGTTCGCCGGAATATCCGCAATCTTACCGCTGGCAAAACCGATGATCAGCAAACGCCCATTGCGGTTGATGCAGCGCAGCGATTGCAGCGTGGCATCACCACCGACCGGATCGAACACCACATCCGCACCCTTCTCATCGGTCAGCCCAAGGACGGTTTCCTTGATCGGTTCATGTGTATAGTTCAACAGATGATCCGCGCCATACTGTTGGCATATTTTCAGTTTCGCATCTGTGCTGGCGGCGGCAATCACTTTTGCACCCAGCAGCTTTCCAAGCTCAACGGCGGCAAGTCCAACACCACCCGCAGCACCCAGCACCAGCAAAGTTTCACCGCGCTTCAGATCGCCGCGATCAACAAAGGCGTGATAGACCGTGCCATAGGTCACGATGAACCCGGCGGCATGTTCATAGGACACATTATCCGGAATCCCGTACACACTCATGGGGGACGTGCAGACTTGCTCTGCCAGACAGCCAACACCGGGTTGCGCCATTACCCGGTCACCGATTTTGAAACCGCCTTTGGCTTTTGGTCCCACCTCGATCACTTCGCCAGCGCATTCCATGCCGGGCGCGAATGGCAAGGGCGGCTGGCGCTGATATTTTCCCTGTACAGTCAGAATGTCCGGGAAGTTCAGCGCGCAGGCCCGCACCCGAATGCGCAGATGATCCTCACGCAGTTGCGGGGATGGGACGTCGATAACCCGCAAATCTTCCGGTTCGCCGATTTTTTTGCAAATGGCAGCTTTCATGAAATGCCTCTACTATACTTTCTTTTAATCCGCATAATTGTCATCCTGAGCGAAGCGAAGGATCTTGCCACCTGCACCGAGGGGGATCCTTCACTTCGTTCAGGATGACAGTGCCATTCATAGCGCCGTCAGGACAAGGCAGCCTACGCCATTTTTCAACAGAGATAAAAGATGTTATAGGCCCCTGCCGGTCAAGGTAAAATTGACGCTGGGGCACCCGTCAGGCTAGATTGACGCAATCCATATTCAACAAACCAGGAAGATGCGTAAAATGTCAGTTACACCAGAGAAATCCCCTAATAAATCCTCGGCCGCCAGCTATGACGCCATCGTTGTCGGCGCGGGCTTTGGCGGTATGGCCATGCTTAACCGGCTGCGCAAGCAGGGGCTTTCGGTACGGGTGCTGGAGGCCGGCACAGGCGTTGGCGGCACCTGGTACTGGAACCGCTATCCCGGCGCGCGCTTCGATTCGGAGAGTTGGACCTACGGCTTCTCGTTTTCACCCGAGGTGCTGAAGGAGTGGGACTGGAAGGAGCATTTCTCCGGCCAGCCCGAAAACCTGCGCTACTGCGAGTTCCTCGCCGACAAGTTCGAGCTCCGTCGCGACATCACGTTCAACGCCCGCGTGAAGGCAGCGCACTGGGACGAGGACGCGAACGAATGGGACGTCACCTTCGAAGACGGTAAACGCGCCCGCAGCCGCTTCGTGATCACCGCCATCGGTCCGCTGTCGTCGCCGACCATGCCGACGATCCCGGGCATTGCCGACTTCAAGGGCGAGTCCTGGCACACCGGCCTGTGGCCCCATCATCCCGTCAGCTTTACGGGCAAGCGCGTGGCCGTGATTGGCACCGGCGCCTCGGGCGTGCAGGCCATCACCGAGATCGCCAAGACGGTGGGCCATCTCACCGTGTTCCAGCGCACGCCCAATTGGTCCACGCCGCTGCGCAACAGCCGCATCGAGCCCGAGACGATGGCCGACATCCGTTCGCGCTACGAGGAAATCTTTGCCCAGTGCCGTGAGAACTGGGGCTGCTTCGTCCACACCGCCGATCCGCGCCATTCGACCGACGTCACCGAAGAAGAGCGCGAGGCCTTCTTCGAGAAACTCTACAATCTTCCGGGCTTCGCCTTCTGGCAGGGCAATTTCCGCGACGTGCTGATGGACCAGGCGGCCAACGATGCGCTGACCGCCTTCGTGACCAAGAAAATCCGCGCTCGCCTGAAGGACCAGGCGATTGCCGACAAACTGATCCCGACCAACCATGGCTACGGCACGCGCCGCGTCCCGCTCGAGAGCGGCTACTTCGAGGTTTATAACCAGCCCAACGTGAAGCTGGTCGACATCCGCGAAACGCCGATCGAGCGCATCACCGAGACGGGCCTGCGCGTCGGCGGCGTCGATTACGAATTCGACATGATCATCTACGCGACCGGCTTTGACGCCATCACCGGCGCCTTCGATCGCATCGATTTCCAGGGTCGGGGCGGCGAGAAGCTGCGCGACAAGTGGGCCGATGGGCCGCACACCTATCTCGGCCTGAACGTCGCGGGCTTCCCCAACATGCTGACCCTGGTGGGCCCGCACAATGCGGCGACCTTCTGTAATCTGCCGCGCTGCATCGAGCAGAATGTCGAGTTCGTCTCAGACCTTTTGAGCTACATGCGC
>CAMTVX010000022.1:0-5080 GCA_947085295.1 uncultured Alphaproteobacteria bacterium
AATATAGGAATAAATGCGGCGATTATCGCATAGATGATATTGGCCGCCGAGACAGGGCGGGCAGAAGCGGCAGGAAATCATGGTCTCGACCGCCACCCGGTCGCCGACATTAACGCCCCAGCGTTTGGCCGCATTATCGCCAATGGCTTCGATGAACCCGATCGGCTCATGGCCGGGGATCACATTCATCGGCATATTCAGAAAGCCTTCATATTGTTCATAATCGCTGCCGCAAATGCCGCAGGCCTCGACACGCATAATGGCGGTGTCGGCGGTGATGGCGGGAACCGGCAGGTCCATCCGCTCGATTTTTTTCGCGCCTGTCAGCACCATCGCAAGAGATTTCTTCGGAGGCATATCCCTGTTCCTTTTTTTGTTAGCTGTTTGATAGAAGCTTATAATAGATTACCTCCATAACAAACTAAAAGCAGCAAGGGAGCCATCCATGAAATCATCGTCCGGGCATAAACCCCGCATCGCCATGTTATCCATTGAAGACGCCAAAAAGGCCGCGATTGCCGAGGGCATTCCAGAGATGATGGCGCCACTCAGCATCTTTCGCATCCTGCTGAAAAACCCGCCACTGGCGCGTGAGATCGGCAATACGCTGAACATGCTGCTGTTCAAGGGTAATCAGTTGGACGGGCGGTTGCGTGAACTGATCATCATGCGTCTGGGCTGGGCCACCGGTTCCAACTATGAATGGACCCAGCATTGGCGTGTGGCCGTAGGCATGAGCATTCCCGAAGATGTGATTCTGGCGGTGAAGGACTGGAAGAATTCCAAAATCCTCACCGGCGCCGACAAGGCCGTGCTGCAGGCGACCGATGATATTTTACAGCATGGCGCGATTTCCGATGCGGCCTGGGCGGAATGTGTGAAGCATGTACCCAATGAAGCGGCGCAGTTGGAAATTGTGGCGTCCATTGGTAATTGGCGTATGATTTCGCAAACGCTGTTGTCGTTGCAGGTGCCACTGGAAGAAGGCGTAATGTCCTGGCCGCCAGATGGTGTGAAACCTGCGAATGCACCCGAAAACTATTAATCAAGGGAGGAAATGAAGATGTCAAAATTACCATTGAATGGAAAACTGCTGGGTCATGTATTCGAAGCCGTTGAAGTAAGCTGGGATCATAAGGACACGATCCTGTATGCGCTGGGCGTTGGGGCAAAACCTGCGGACCAGCTTGAATTTGTATACGAAGGAAAGGGGCCGAAAGTGCTGCCGAGTTTTGCCGTTATCCCCGGTGGACGCGGCATGGCGGGCGCGATTGGGAATGTCGATCTGCGGCTGGAAATGCTGCTGCATGGCGAACAGTCGTTTACGCTGAAACGCCCGATTCCGCCGCGCGCCAAGGCCAAGGTCTATGGCAAGATCGTTGAGGTCTGGGACAAGGGCAAGGCGGCGGTGGTGGGCATCGAAAGCACCCTGGAAGACAAGGACGGCGTGCTGCTAACCACGTATGCCAGCCTGTTCGTGCGTGGCGCGGGCGGCTTTGGCGGCGAACGCGGTCCGGCCACCGAGGGCAAGAACGCCCCGCCAGAACGCGCCCCGGATGCAGTGGTTTCGGAAACGCCGCTGCTGGAACAGGGCGCAATTTACCGCCTGTCGGGCGACTGGAATCCTATTCATATTGACCCGGAATTTGCCAAACTGGGCGGTTTTGATGCCCCCTTCATGCATGGCCTGTGCACCTATGGTTTTGTCGGCCGTGCCGCGCTGAAGGCGCTGTGTGGTGGCGATCCGGCGAAGTTTACCTCGATGACCGGACGCTTTGCCGACCGGGTGCTGTTTGGCGACACCATCATCACCAAAATGTGGAAAACCGCACCGGGAGAGGCCATTATCCAGGCCGAAACCCAAAAGGGGAATATTGTCCTGTCCCAGGGCAAGGTGACGTACGTCGCATGAATCTGGGAAAAGTCCTGTTTGCGACAAAAACCAGTTGCAAACGGGACTCTTTTCAGAAGAATATGTTATAAGAGATTAAATAACAGACAGAGAGGAGCATTCAGGATGATCAAGAAACCGATTTCGGCGGACAGCCACATCACCGAGCCGCCAAAGTGCTACATCGATTATATCGAAGAAAAGTACAAAGCCACGGCACCATTTGTACGCTATCAGGAAGGTGTCGGCGATATGTATGTCATCGATGGCATGGACACCTCCATTCCCATGGCGCTGGTTGCTGCCGCTGGCAAAGCGCCCGAAGAACTGAGCATGACCGGTGCGCGGTTTGAGTCGCTGCACAAGGGTGGCTGGGATTCGAAATTCCGTATCGCCGATCAGGAACGCGATGGCGTTGCCGCTGAAATCATCTATCCCAGCGTGGGCATGGTGCTGTGCAACCACAAGGACTTTGCCTATAAGCGCGCCTGCATGAAGGCCTATAATCGCTGGCTGCTGGATTACGCCTCGGAAGACCGTCTGCGTATCATTCCCATGGCGCAAATCTCCATGGGCTCCATTGCCGAGGGCATCGAAGACCTGAAAGAGATCAAGAAGCAGGGCTTTGATGGCGTCATGATGAACGGCGTCCCGGCCGAGCTGGATTATGATCACCCGGATTATGACAAGTTCTGGCAGACGGCCATCGATCTTGAACTGCCCTTGTCGTTCCACATTCTGACGGCTGGCGACAGCGGCGGTGTGCTGGGCGGCAAAATGCGCGGCCCGCGCATCAATGGCTTCCAGGCCATTATCCGTGGCTGTCAGGATATCATGGGCATGCTGGTGTTCTCCGGTGTGTTTGAGCGCAATCCTGACCTCAAGATCGTCTGCGTGGAAGCCGATGCCGGCTGGGCCCCGCATTTCATGTACCGTATGGATCATGCCTATAAGCGCCACCGTTTCTGGATGAAAGGTCAGGAGCTTGCCAAGCTGCCGTCCGAATATTTCAAGGAAAACATCTATATGACCTTCCAGGATGACTGGGTGGCGTTCCAGATGGCGGACCTGGTCAACACCAAGCGGCTGATGTGGGCAAATGATTTCCCGCATTCCGACGCAACGTGGCCGTGGTCGCAGGATGTGCTGAATGAGCATTCCAAACATCTGACCGAACAGCAGCGCAATGACATCTGCCACAACAATGTGGCCGAACTGTACAAGCTTAAAGTCGCAGCCTAAACCGCGCTGACTTCGCATTCTCGCAGCCGGCGCGGTTTAACCGCTGCGCCGGCTGTTTCGTTTTTTGGTCCTGCATTAATTGGTCCTGCATCAAGGAGAAAAGCACATGGATTATGATATTAAAATTACCGGCGGCCTGATCGTCGATGGCACCGGTTCCAAAGGCTATCACGGCGATGTCGGGATCAAGGACGGCAAGGTTGTTGCTATGGGCAAGGTTCCCGGCACGGCCACAAAAACCATCAATGCGGATGGCAAGGTCGTTTGTCCGGGCTTTGTTGATATTCATACGCATTATGATGCGCAAATCATCTGGGACCGTATGCTGACGATTTCGCCCTGGCATGGGGTGACGACGGTGGTGATGGGCAATTGCGGTTTCAGCGTGGCGCCAACCCGGCCCGATCACCGCGATCTGATCATGCGCACCCTGGAAAATGTCGAAGGCATGAGCGTTGCCGCATTAAAGGAAGGCCTTGGCGACAAATGGCCGTTCGAAACTTTCCCGGAATATCTGGACGCTATTGAGAGCCGTGGCACCGCAATCAATGTCACCGCGCTGGTCGGCCATACGGCGGTACGGCTATATGTGATGGGCGAGGAATCAACCGAACGTGAGGCAACGCCGGATGAAATTGCGCAAATGCGCAAGATCGTATTCGAAGCGATCGAAGCTGGCGCGGTGGGCTTTGCCACCTCCAAGGCCTTCACCCATGTCGGCTATGATGGCCGCCCGGTGCCCAGCCGTCTGGCCAGTTTTGATGAAATACTTTCCCTCGCGGGCGCGCTTGGCGATGCCGGCAAGGGCATGATCCAGGCGACGGCGGGCGCGGACTTTGCGTTCGACCAGTTCGCCACTTTGTATCAGGAAACCGGACGCCCGGTTAGCTGGACGGCGCTGCTGGCCGGCATTGGCGGCGGCGGTCTGGGCATTGGCACAGCAACCGAACAGTTAAAACGCTCCGATGAACTGGTTGCGGCGGGCAACAAAGTCTATCCGCAGGTCAGCCCCCGCTCATTGAACTTCGAATTGCAGTTCAAGGCGCCGTTCATTTTTGAAAGCCATCCGGCATTCAAACCGATCTCGCAGGCGGACTTTGAGGGCAAGAAAAAAATCTATGCCACCCCCGAATTCTACGCGACCTTCCGTGAAGTGATTAAAGGCGGCATCGGCAGCGCCTGGAGCCGGGCGACGATTACCTATTGCCCCAGCGAGCCGGCGCTTGAAGAACGCCTGCTGGCCGATGTCGCCAAGGAACGCGGTGTACATCTCGGCGATCTCAGCCTTGATCTGGCGCTGGCCGACAATCTGGAAACCCGTTTCCGCATGCCGGTCGCCAACGCCAATGAAGATGAGGTGCTGCCTTTGCTTCAGAACAAGAACACCGTTCTGGGCCTTTCGGACGCTGGCGCCCATGCCAGCCAGTTGTGTGACGCCTGCGCCTCGACCTATCTGCTGGGACGCTGGGTGCGCGAGAAAAAAGCCATCGCGCTGGAAGAAGCCGTCCGTATGCTGACATCGCGTCCCGCTGAAGTTTTCGGTATCACCGATCGCGGCACCCTGAAAGTTGGCGTACCCGCCGATGTGGTGGTGTTCGACCCCGAAACCGTGGGCGCAACCAAGCTGCGCCGCGTGTATGATCTGCCCGCAGGCGCGGACCGTCTGGTGGCCGACGCGTTCGGTATCAACGCGGTCATCGTCAATGGCGTGATGTTGCGCGAGGAAGGTGTGGACGCATTTACCGACACCTCCAAAAACCTGCCCGGCAAACTGCTGCGCAACGGCAAGGCGGCCTGAAACGGATAAGCGCGCAATACAAAATCCCGCAAGGCTTGTCCTTGCGGGATTTTTCAGCAGCCTGCCAGAGTCTTTCCGTTTTAAGTTAACACCCAACGACGTCATTGCGAGGAGCGAAGCGACGTGGCAATCCACCAAGCCTTCGCCAG
>CAMTVX010000023.1:0-6194 GCA_947085295.1 uncultured Alphaproteobacteria bacterium
GCCATCGCCGCAACTTTGGTGGTAAGCGATCCCGATAACCGGCAGGTGGTTTTCATCGACACCCTGAATGGGCAACGGCGCGGCACGGCGCCAACCGCTGACGGGCCGCGCATGGTGGCAATCAGCCCAAATGGGCAGCTTGCGCTTGTCAGCAATTATGGGTCGGCGCAACTGGCGGGAAATTCCGTGCAGGTGCTGGATGTCGCCAGCGCGCGGGCGCGCAGCAGCATCGGCCTGGCGCCCTATCAACGTCCGTCGGCGATTCAGTGGTTGCCGGATGGGCGCCGCGCTCTGATTGCAGTGCAGGGCGCGAAATCTTTGGTGATGATTGACGTGCAGGCAGGCCGCATCGAGGCCAGCTTTGGTCCCGAAGCAAGCACCCAACGCCAGTTTGCGGTCAGCCGCGATGGGCGCACGGTCTTTCTGGGTGACCCGGCGGGCGGCAAGATACGCAAAATCGATCTTGCCAGCGGCAAGGAATTGGCAATAAGCGAAACCTCTGCACAGGCGCAAAGTATTGCCGTCTCATCCGATGGCGCCCGGTTATGGGTGGTGGATCGCGGCGAAGATACCATCAAGGTACTGGACGGGGGCGATCTGCGTTTGATTGCGGGACTGGATGCGGGCAATCTGCCGATGGGTGTGGCGCTGACACCAAACGGTCGCTATGCGCTGGTATCGAACGCGCTGTCTGCTGATATTGCCGTTTATGATACGGCGTCACTGGAACAGACACAGTTATTTTCCACCCGTTCGGTCGCGTCTACTTCGCTGGCGCCACGCGATGAAGAAGATAAATTCAAGGACGTTAAGCGCATGGCGCAGATTTCCATTCCGGTCGGCATTCTGGCGGCGCCCGATGGATTAAGCGCCTTTGTGATGAACAATTTTTCTGGCGAAATTATCCAGTTCGATATTTTCACCGGCGCAGCGCTGCATGTTTTTCAGGGCAGCCGACGGCCCGGCGGGCTGGCCTATTCCCCCATAGCAGCGAACGGCAAGGCGCAGTAACGCGCATATCAGATTTCCGGCGGGCTTTACTACCGCTCGCCGGCGGGTCAAAATACTGTTAAACTATGACCCATGCAAAATGACATTAGCCCCACTCCGCCCCAAGCCATATTCGCCAAAGATTACCGTGCGCCGGATTACCGGATCACCCATGCCTGGCTGGAAGTAACCCTTGATCCGTGTGCGACAAGGGTGCTTTCGCGGCTGGATATTGTGGCGCGTGATCCGGGCGCCACGCCCCTGCCCCCCCTGCGGCTGGATGGCGAAAATCTGCAACTGACGGCCATTCGCATGGATGGGATACCGCTTCCCTCTGATGCCTATAGCGTGGATGCAAAACATCTGACGCTGCATGCGCCAAAGGCGGGATTCCAGATTGAAGTGGAAACAATCATTAATCCGGGCGCCAATACGGCGCTGGAAGGACTGTATCTGGCGGGCGGTCTGTACTGCACCCAGTGCGAGCCGGAAGGCTTTCGTCATTTCACCTATTTCATTGACAGGCCGGACAATCTGACAATATTCCGTACCCGGATTATTGGCGATAAAGTGACCTGCCCGGTTCTGCTGTCGAATGGCAACATGACCGCCAGCGGCGAATTGCCCGATGGGCGGCATTGGGCCCAATGGGATGATCCATTTCCCAAGCCCAGCTATTTGTTTGCGCTTGTGGCGGGTGATCTGGCCTGTGTGCGTGATCGTTTTACGACCATGACCGGGCGCGAGATTGATCTGCGTATCTATGTCGACCCGGGTATGGAGGACCGCTGCGCCTATGCCATGGATGCGCTGAAGCGTTCCATGCGCTGGGACGAAACCCGCTTCGGGCTGGAATATGATCTGGACATTTACATGATCGTGGCCACCATCCATTTCAATATGGGGGCGATGGAAAACAAGGGCCTGAATGTTTTCAATTCAAAATTCGTTCTGGCGCGCGCCGACACGGCAACGGACGCGGATTTTGCGGGCATTGAGCGTGTGATTGCGCATGAATATTTCCATAACTGGACCGGCAACCGTGTGACCTGCCGTGACTGGTTTCAGCTAAGCCTGAAAGAGGGCCTGACGGTATTTCGCGATCAGGAGTTTTGCGCGGACATGCGTTCCCCCGCAGTCGCGCGGATCGAGGATGTGCGCGCCCTTCGCGCCCGTCAGTTTGCCGAGGATGCCGGGCCGCTGGCGCATCCGGTGCGTCCCGCTTCCTATATCGAAATCAATAATTTCTATACCGCCACGGTTTATGAAAAAGGCGCGGAGCTGGTGCGCATGCTGCAAACCCTGATCGGACGCGAGGCATTTGCCAGAGGCTTGCAACTGTACCTGCGACAACATGACGGCACGGCGGCAACGATTGAGGATTTTGTTGGCGCCATGCAACAGGCAAGCGGAAAAAACCTGACGCAATTTTATGACTGGTACGCGCAGGCCGGTACGCCGGAAATATCTGTTGACGAAGTATATGACGCGGCGGCGCAAAGCTATGCGCTGACGCTTTCCCAGAACATGCCTGGAAAACCGGATTGCCCTCCCCTGCATATTCCAGTGGTGTTTGGATTGCTGGATCAGGACGGCGCTGAAATTCCTGGCGCGGGGCGTATGCTTGAGCTGACTGCTCCGCAACAAACTTTTCGCTTTGATGGCGTCTGCGCAAAACCCGTTGCGTCGATATTGCGGGATTTTTCTGCACCGGTCATTGTGAAAACACCGCCCGCGCCTGACGATCAGGTTTTTCTGCTGGCGCATGACAGTGATCCGTTCAATCGCTGGGAGGCCGGACAGCAATATGCCCTGCGTCTTTTGAGTGATAATGCCGCACGCATTGCACGCGGCGAACAGCCATTACAAGATCCGCGATTTATCGCGGCGCTTGCCGCGCTGCTGCACGACACGACATTGGAAAAGGCATTTGTGGAAAAAGCATTTGTCACCGCCGCGCTTACATTGCCATCGGAACAGGAAATTGCCCGCCGGATGAGCGAGATTAATGTTGAGGCGGTGCATGGTGCCCGCCAATTTCTGCGCCGTGAGATTGCCGCAGCGTTGCACGAACCCTTACTGGCCATCTATCGCGCCAATGACAGCAACCACCCCTATACACCCGATGCCACAGAGGCCGGGCGGCGATCCTTACGCAATTGCGCGCTGGCCTATCTGACCGCAGGCGGCGCGATGACTGATCTGGCGATGACGCATTATCGCAATGCCGGCAATATGACCGATAGCATCGCCGCGCTGTCCATACTGGCGCATGCCGACGCGCCGGAACGTATGCAGGCCCTGGATGATTTCTATGGCCGCTGGCGTGATGATGCGCTGGTGCTGGATAAATGGTTTACCGCACAGGCCTTGTCGCATTTGCCCGATACGCTGTCGCATGTGACCGCGCTTTTACAGCATCCGGCATTCAGTTATGAAAATCCAAACCGGGTGCGGGCATTGATCGGGGCGTTTTGTCATAGCAATCAGCGCCATTTTAACGCCGCCGATGGTTCCGGCTATCGCTTCTTCGCCGATCAGGTTTTGAAACTGGACAAGATCAACGCCCAGGTCGCGTCCCGATTATTGACCGCCATGGATCAATGGCGGCGCTTTGATACGAACAGCCAGGCGCATGCCCGCACGGCGCTAACCCGCATTGTAAACACCCCTGGCCTGTCGCCAAATGTATATGAAATCGGCAGCAAGACACTGGGCGCCCAATAGCCGGGAAAAAAAGTGACGCCCAGCCGGTGCGGGCCGACTGGGCGTCTATGCGCAAGGCGCATATGGCATCGGGAGGGGTATTCCGATGCCGGGGCGGTCCGGCCCAAACCAGCTAGCGGGGGGGCAGTGCTGGTTCGGACGCTCGAGGAACCGCTCATGTACTCAACATAGGAAGCAGCATGCTGGGTTTCAATACCACGCGCAATCCGAAACAAATGAATCTGTTCATATGTCACATTTTTTTAAACAGGGTAAATTTGCATTCATTATAAGGGGATAGCAATTTCTTTCGCGGTCAGGTCCAGACACATGCGGGCGCGGCGAACCAGTTCATCCACCTCGGCGCGCGTGATGGTTAATGGCGGACTAACCACCATGATATCGCGGATGGCCCGCATGATTAAATCATTGGAAAAACAATGGTTTCGGCAGCGCGTACCAACATCCATTTCAGGCACAAAATGTTGCCGCGACGCCTTGTCCGCCACCAGTTCCACCGCGCCGATCATGCCCATGCCACGCACTTCGCCGACCAGTGGATGATCGCGCAACGTACCAAGCGCTGCCTGTAAATACGGCCCGATATCATTGCCCGCTTTTTCCACCAGCCTATCGCGTTCCAGAATCTCGATGTTTTTCAGGGCCACCGCACAGGCAACCGGATGGCCGGAATAGGTATAGCCATGCACCAGCTCTTCATTGGCGTTGGCGATCGCATCACCGACGCGCGCGCCCAGCATCACCGCCGAAATCGGGATATAGCCGGATGACAAGCCTTTCGCCAAAGTCATGAAATCCGGCTTGATGTTGAAGCTGTCACAGCCAAACCATTTGCCGGTGCGCCCGAACCCGCAGATCACCTCATCGGCGATCAGCAAAATATCATGCTCCGTGCAGATGCGCTGAATTTCCGGCCAATAGCTGTCGGGCGGAATGATGACCCCGCCCGCGCCCTGTATCGGCTCGCCAATAAAAGCGGCAACATTATCCGCACCCAGTTCAAGTATTTTCGCCTCCAGCGCGCGCGCCGCTTTCAGGCCAAATTCATGCGGCGAAAGATCGCCCCCCTCGCCATACCAATAGGGCGCATCGACATGCACAAACCCCGGCAGCGGCAGATCCCATTGCGGATGCATCGGCGTCAGCCCCGACAGCGACGCCGCGCCCAGTGTGACCCCGTGATAGCCCAGCCTGCGCCCGATCATGATTTTCTTTTTCGGCCTGCCTTGCAGGTTCCAGTAATATCGGGTCAGCTTGATAATCGTGTCGTTGGCCTCGGACCCGGAATTGGCGAACAGCACCCGGTCCAGCCCCGGCGGTGTGATCGCCGCCAGCTTTGCCGCCAGCTCCGCCGCATAAGGATGCGTGGTCTGAAAAAACGCATTGTAATAAGGCAGATCGCACAGCGCCTTATAACCCGCCTCGGCCAGTTCACGATTGCCATAGCCCACATTGACGCACCACAGCCCGGCCATGCCATCCAGAATGCGGTGGCCCTCGCTATCCTCAATCCATACCCCGTCGGCGCGTACAATCACCCGCGCCCCTTTGGCCGCCAGCGCCGCCGCATCGGTAAACGGGTGGATATGATGGCGCGCATCCGCCGCCTGCCAGGCTTTGGTGCCGGTATTGCTGCTCATGAATGAATAACTCCTGCGGCTTGATCTGGTTATACTATACTCCAAACATTACCGCTTTATTGGAGAGAAATGCTGATGCCGTCTTTTGATATTGTCGCCAAAACCGACATGGCCGAGGTGGACAACGCCGTACAGAACATGGTGCGCGAAATTGCCACCCGCTATGATTTCAAGGGATCAAAATGCACCGTGGAACGTAAGGAGGAAGCCCTGATCCTGAACGCCGATGATGACCTGAAATTAAAGCAGATGCACGAACTGCTGCAGGGCCACATGGCGCGCCGCAAAATCGAGGCCGGCGTACTGGAATACAAAACCCCCGAAAAAGCCGCCGGCCAATCCGTGCGCCAGACCGTGGTGATCAAACAGGGCATCGACAAGGAGCTGGCCAAAAAAATCGTCAAGGACCTCAAAGAAACCAAACTCAAAATCCAGGCCGCCATCCAGGGCGACGAAGTGCGCATCACCGGCAAAGCCCGCGACGATTTACAGGACGCCATCGCCGCCGTAAAGGCAATGAAGACGGAACTGCCGTTGCAGTTTGTGAATTTCCGGGATTGAGGGCTTATCCAAACGGACAGAATCAAACTAGGCATCCAGGAATCCAGAGTCTTTGCGTGCCTGTTTGAATCGGCAGACACACTGCGTCATTGCGAGCGAAGCGTGGCAATCCACCAAGCCTTCGCAAGAAGGCTAAAGAATCTAGAGTCTGTCTCTTTTTGATAGAAGCACGTCCAACACCCAGGCTGTCATCCCGGACTTGTTCCGGGATCCAGGAGCCACACGCAAAAGCCTGAGTTTGTGACCCTGGACCCCGGCACAAGGCCGGGGTGACAA
>CAMTVX010000024.1:0-18275 GCA_947085295.1 uncultured Alphaproteobacteria bacterium
CGTCACCGTGTGACGCGCGACACCGGGAATAAAGAAGATATCGTCCGTGGCCTTTTTCAGGGTTGCAAGAAAATCCGGAGTCCAGATTTCGCCTTTTTTAGCCTCAAGGACGACCAGAATGCGGTTGCCACCACCAAAAGCCTCCGAATATTGAAAAAATGTATCAATATATTCATGGCCGATGGGAAGCATCTTCTTGAAACCGGCATCCATTCGCAAATTGGACGCGAAGTAAGCCATAAATATCGTCAATATAAATAAAGCAGAAAGTATTACCGCCTTGTAGCGGAACACAAAATTCTCAATACCCTTCACGCTCTCTCTCCCCGCCTGCTATCGGTAACCGGCATGACCTGCCTGTTATTGCCATTGCAAATTATTTTATAAAGACGCCAGAAGCACCACCGGCCTGACCCTTAGCGCCCCCTTCTTATCATGAAAAGCATGGAAGGTTGCAAGTAGAACTATTCGCGAACCAGCGCTATTTTCCCTTTTCACGCGCACAAAGAATTCTGTCAGTAATGCCTGTCTGCGCACAGGAATGATCTTGACATTTTGTCCGCCAACCGCGATCACCAAGGCAGAAAAATTAAAAACAAACAGCAGAGAGGAACAAAATGGCACACATGCTCCCCCTGGAAGAAGGCTATATGGTCATTCCGGAAAACCCGGAACTGCCGTGCAGGCTGATCGGCTCGTACAGCAAAGCGGCAAATAAGACATATTTTCCAATACGTAAACTGTGCCCCGTGACATCGGAGCCGGTTGAGGATGTTGAGCTGTCAACTGTGGGTGAGCTGTATTCCTGGTCTTTCATTATGATGCCCAAAATGGGCAGCCGTGAAAAAGTGGCCGGTTATGGCGTTGGCCAGATCGACCTGCCGGAAGGCGTGCGCATTCAGGCCCCGATTGACGGCAAAATGGGTGACTGGAAAATAGGCATGAAAATGCGCCTTGCCCCCAATCCTGTGGTCACCGACGAGGATGGCACCCAGTATTGCAGCTTCAAATTTACCCCGGTCTAGGAGAAGAAACCAATGAATAGAGATGTTTACGTTATTGGCGTGGGGATGCACCGGTTCTCCAAGGACCATGTTTCCAAGCGCGATCTGTATTTTACCGCCGGCATGGACGCTCTCAACGATGCGGGCATCAAATTCCGCGACGTTGGGGCCCTGTATAATGGTTATATCGGCGGCGGCATGATGGAAGGCATTGGCTTTTCCAAGGATCTGGGGCTGACCGGCGTACCGGTTACGCATGTGGAAAATGCATCCGCAACCGGGTCGTCAGCGTTCCGCGAAGCGGTCTGGGCGGTTTCCGGCGGCCAGGCCGATGTCGCCATGGCGATCGGCTATGACGATATGCGCTTGATGGGCAATCCCATGAACAAGGGCCTGCCAGGCAAGAAAAAGCTGCCTTCGATGGAAAATCTTATGCTTCCGGCCGGTTTTTTCGCCATGTGGGCGCAGCGCCGGATGCATGAAAGAGGTACCACGATTGAAACATTTGCCAAAATTGCAGCCAAGAACTGGAATCATGCACGCCACAACCCCATGGCGCAACGCCGTGCCGATCATGTGGTCACGGCCGAAGAAGTGCTGGCGTCCGATATGGTTGCCTATCCCCATACCGCGATGATGGCCTGTGCCAGTGGTGCGGGTGCGGCGGGCGCGATTGTCGCGACCGAAGCCTGGGCGAAAAAATACGCCAATGGCCGCCCCATGATCAAAGTGCTTTCGTCGCAATCGCAGTCGGAACATTACGGCGAAGGGCATATTTTCATGGGCGCCGTGGTTGGCCCATCCTATTCCACCGAAATCACCGGTAAGCTTGCCTATGAAGAAGCCGGTCTCGGACCAAAGGATATCAACTTCGTGCATGTGCATGACGCCTTCCCGATCGAGGAACTCATGTATTATGAACTGCTCGGCTTTTGCGGCGCGGGCGAAGGTGACCGCATGCTGGCGGATGGCGAAACCACCTTTGGCGGCAGAGTGCCTTTCTCGCCCGATGGCGGCCTGATCGCGCGCGGCCACCCCGGCGGCCCGACCGGCCTTGCACAGGTCTGGGACGCCACGCGCCAGTTGCGCGGCCAGCAGGACAAGTTCCAGGTCGAAGGCGCGCGCACCGGTTTAGTGCACATGATGGGTGCAGGTTCAATCTGCATCGTGCACATCCTGCAAAAAGTGTGATGATCCGTTCACGGAATGATTGAGAAAAGGCCGGGTATTCCCCGGCCTTTTTTATAGGGGGCGTAGCGTGCAACGCAATCTTGCTGAAATGGCCCATACGCCGTTTGACATAGTCATCATCGGCGGCGGCATTACCGGGGCCAGCATTGCCTGGGACGCCAGCCTGCGCGGGCTTCGCGTGGCGCTGCTGGATAAGCATGATTTCGCCAGCGCCACCACTTCTGCCTCGTCAAAACTTATTCATGGCGGATTGCGCTATCTGCGCAATTTTGAGTTTGGACTGGTGCGCGAATCTTTGCGTGAGCGGCGCATCTGGCAAACCATTGCACCGCATATGGTGATGCCGCTGCCATTCATTCTGCCCAGCGCATCGCGTATGCAGCACCTGACATTGCGCGCGGGACTTGTGCTGTATGACCTGCTGTCATTTGATCGCAACAGGGGCATGCGCGCTGACAAATATTTGCCGGGGCATCATGCGTTGTCACCCGCACAGGCTATCTCCGCAGAGCCGCTGCTGGCTGGTGCGGCGCAGGCGGGCGCACTGCGCTATTATGATTGCCAGATGCACACCCCCGAACGGCTGGCGCTGGAATTTCTGGCCGGTGCGGTGGCCAATGGCGCGCAGATAGCCAATTATGCGCAGGTGATGCGTCTGAATGGCGCCTCTGACAGGGTATCTGGCGTGACGGTGCGCGATCTGACAAGCGGCCAGGAATATGATGTCACAGCAGGCCTGATCATTAATGCCGCTGGTCCGTGGGCGGATTATATTGTGGCAGACGCAGGTAAACCCGCGACGGTGAACCTGCAACGCTCCAAGGGCATTCATCTAATCACCCGCGCCCTGTCACGCCACGCCATTGCTGTTATTGGCGATGATGCGCATTTTTTTGTGCTGCCCTGGCGGGGACATTCCATTCTGGCGACGACAGATACGCCGTATACGGATGATCCTGACAAATTGACGGTAACGGAATCAGATGTTGCAGAACTTCTCGCCAGGGTTAATCGCGGCCTGCCGCAGGCGCAACTGACGCGCAAGGATGTGCTGCACAGCTATGCGGGCTTGCGACCCTTGGTGGCGGACCCGGCCGAGCCTAACAGCAACACCTATGGGGCCAGCCGTGGATCGGAAATATTTGATCATGCAAAACAGGAAGGCCGGGCCGGACTGATTTCAGCGCTGGGTGGAAAATGGACCACCTCACGCTATCTGGCGCAACAGGTGGTTGATCTGGCGTTTCACAAGCTGGGGCGCGACCCGATTGCGTGCCGCACCGCTTCAGCGCCACTGATCGGCGCGATGGAAAATTTTCCGGCGTTCGCCGACGCAGCCCGCAAACTAAATCCAGATCTGGACGCCGCGCTGGTTGAACATCTGGCCCGCACCTATGGTGCGCGCATGGATCACATCACCAACCTGATAGCAGCCGATCCGGCGATGGCCGCGCCACTTGCCGCGCATCTGCCGGAAGTGGGCGCGCAAATCCTGTATGCGGTTCGCCACGAATTGGCGCTGAGCCTGGAAGACGCAGTGTTCCGCCGCAGCGGCCTGTGCACCCTTGGCCATCCGGGCCTGTCCGCATTGGAAAAAGCCGCCGCCATCATGGCCCACGAACTGGGCTGGGACACAGCTGAACGCACCCGCCAGATTGCAGCGGTGGAACGGCGGTTTCAGATTTCAAATTGGTAGGCATATTCATGTTAAGGCATATGCCTTCTACTCAATCGTCATCGCGAGCCACGTAGTGGCGTGGCGATCCAGAGTCTCACGGTAAGGCCTGTGTTTGTGACTCTGGATTGCCACGCTTCGCTCGCAATGACGAACTAAAAATTTGTGATTTATTCTGAACAGAAAACGATCTAACTTCCCAGCCCCGCTTTAACCGCCTTTGCTGCATCGGCAATGGCGGGTTTCGCGGCGGCGATGAAGCCGGCCATGGTGAAAAAACCGTGGATCATTTCGTCATAATTCACCAGTTTCACTTTCACGCCTGCGGCCTGCAATTTCTCCGCATACAGACGCCCTTCATCACGCAGCACGTCATATTGCGCGGTGATGATATAGGCGGGCGGCAGACCGGCAAAGTTTTTCGCGCGCAGCGGCGACAGGCGCGGATCGTTTTCATCCGTACCCTTTGGCACGTACAGATCGTAAAAATATTTCATGGTCTTTTCTTCAAGAAAATACCCCACGGCGTTTTCCTTGCGCGCGGGCGTTTGCAGCGTCATATCGGTGGCCGGATAAATCAGCAGTTGAAACGCAATCGCCGGGCCACCCGCATCGCGCGTCATCTGACACACAACGGCGCTGAGATTGCCGCCCGCGCTGTCGCCGCCGACCGCGATACGTTTGGGATCGATGCCGATTTGCGCGGCATTGGCCGCCACCCATTTCACAGCGGCGTAGCAATCTTCGGGCGCGGCCGGAAACACATGTTCAGGCGCCAGCCGATAGTCCACCGAAACCACGCGGCAGCCACTGTCATTCGCCAGCAACCGGCAGACGCCCTCATGCGTGTCCAGATCACCGATCACCCAGCCGCCACCATGATAATACACCAGACACGGCAATGCCCCCGCGCCAGCATCCGCCGGCGTGTAAATGCGCACGGGAATTTCACCCGCAGGCCCGGGAATTTTACGGTTTTCAATCTTGCCGATGGGCACGTCTTTGGCGTCCAGCATCGCACCCATGGCGCGGAACATGGCGCGCCCGCCTTCGGGCGGCACATCGGCCAGACCCGGCGCATCGGGATTTGCTGAAAGTTGCGCAAGCAAAGCCGCTACCTGAGTATCCAACGCCATGACTGATCTCCCTGCTGCTGTTTATGATATTTAACAGCCATACTGAACGGATGCAGGCTTGTGTGCAAGTCCGCTTCTTCGTTCCACTTTTAACACGGAATAGCGTCTGTTTTATGCCGCCTTGCTCTGAGCGATCCCCCACTGTGCATGCAGAAAGGCGCCGAGATCGGCGCGATAATCCACTGCACAATCCGTAATCGCCCGGCAGTGCCTGGCGCCGTGATGCACGGTCCCCGATGTGCGATAGCCGCGCGCATCCAAATCCTGGCGATAGGCGTCCACATAGGCGGGATCGATAATCGGATCGTCACTGCTTTGGATGAAATGCAGCGCCGCCATGGGCGGTATCAGAAAGCGCCCTTCGCGAATTTGCGCCTCAAACCGCCGGGTGATTCCAACCAGCGGGCGCAGCACGGCAAAGGGTGTGGAAAAATAGGATTTATGCTCTCGATCAAACCGCCAGGCGACAAAGCGGCTGAAATTTTCCGCCTTGCAATCCATTGGCGAACACTCAAAAACCAACGACTTGATGGCGTTTTTCGTCTGTTCGGGCAAATAACGCAATATCCGGCCCGCCAGAAAAACCGAACCCGAAAATACATGCACCGTCACGTCGTCCTCATAACCTGCCGACGCAAAAAACGCCGCCAGTTTGCGCGCCTGCCGGTCCCCGAATGCAGGCACGATCATCTTGTGCAGCGGATGATCCAGCACCAGAATATCGCCTGCGCCCAGGCGCCGGTATTGATTCGCGTGCGTCCCGGGCCGCCCTGGCAGTGGAAAAGGCGCAACGCGATGTGAACCGGCTGACGCCCCTGGGCCAAAAAGGCTATGCCAGCGCCCAGCATGTGGCGGATGCGCGCACCGCACTGGATGGCGCCCGCGCCGATCAACGCGCCGTCGAATTTGACCGCAGCCTGGCCCATATCACAGCCCCTGTGGATGGCGTCGTACTGGCGCGCCACGCCGAAGGGCGCGAAATGGTCAGCCCTGGCGCCCCGATCCTGACAGTCAGTAGCGGTACGGACAGCTTTGTGCTGAAAGTGGGCCTGAGCGACAGGGATATGGCGCGGGTAAAAGTTAGCGACCCGGCCATTATCCGCCTTGACGCCTTTGACCGGGCCGAACTGCAGGGCCGGGTGGCGCGTCTGGCGGCGGAAAGCGATCCGCGCAGTGGCACATTTGAAGCCGAGATCAGTTTTGATGATCTGGACCGCCCACTGGTCAGCGGCTTTATGGGGCAGGTGCAGATACAGCCTGAGGCCGCTGGTCCGAGCGCCGCCGCCGTCAGCATTCCCGCAAGCGCCATACTCGAAGGCCACGGCTCGCAGGCAAGCGTATTCCTGGTTAATCCGCAAACCGGGCAGGTGGAGCGCCGCAGGCTTACAGTTGGCAGGCTGCGGGGCGAAAACATCCTGGTCACGGGGGGCCTGAGCCCGGATAGCGTTATCGTAACCGCAGGCGCCGCCTATCTGCACGAAGGGGCCAGCGTGCGCATTACCGAAGACCTTGCCGCGCTAAAATGAACGTCAGCGCATTTGCGGTTCGCCACTGGCAATTTACACTGGTCATTTTTGCACTGCTGGCGGCGATGGGCGTCAATTCGTTTTTTATCATTCCGCGATCTGAGGATCCAAGCTTTCCGCTGCCGATACTTTCTGTTACCGCCGTGCTGCCCGGCGCTGATCCGGCGGATGTGGAAAAGCTGCTGGTTGATCCTATCGAAGAAGCCATCAATACGCTGGACGATGTAAAAATACTCAGCAGCATCGCCCAGGACGGCATTGGCCGGGTCACCGTGGAATTTGACTGGACCACAAGCGACCCGGAGAAAAAATTTGACGAAGTGCAGCGCGAGATGGATGCGCTGCGTCAATCTCTGCCATCCGGCCTGCAGCGTTTTGAAATCAAAAAATACAATGTGTCGCTGACAAATATTGTGCAGATTGCGCTGGTCAGCGAAACCGTGCCCTATCGTGAACTGGACGATATCAGCGAGGCGCTGAAAGACCGGCTTGAGCGTGTTCCGGGAATCTGGAAAACCGAAATCTGGGGCGTGCCAAAATCCGAGGTGCGCATATCCGTTGACCTGGCGCGCCTTGCCGCCCTGGCCATACCCGTTACCCGCGTCAGCGAAGCCATCGGCGCGGAAAATGCCGAAATACCGGGCGGCCCCATCCATGCGGGTGACCGGCGCTTCAATCTGAAAGCGACAGGTGGCTTCGAAGATTTGCAGCAAATCCGGGATACCGTTATCGGGGTTTTTGATGGAAAAATGGTCAAAGTTTCCGATATTGCCACGGTGGAATGGGCCTATGAAGAAGCCACCCATCTGACCCGCTATAATGGACAGCGCGCCGTGTTTGTCAGCGCCAATCAGAAAGCCGGACAGAATATCTTCAAAGTACGCGCCGCAATTTACGCGGAACTGGATAAATTTGAAAAAACCCTGCCGGGCGACATCAAACTGGAGCGCGGCTTTGATCAATCCCGGAGTGTCGAGCGCCGCCTGGGCGGCCTGTATGATGATTTTCTGATCGCACTTGGCCTGGTGTTGCTCACCTTGCTGCCGCTTGGATTGCGCGCCTCGGCTGTCGTAATGATTTCGATCCCGCTATCGCTGGCGATCAGCATTACGATTTTGCATCTGTTCGGGTTTTCGTTAAATCAGATCACCGTCGCCGGACTGATCCTTTCGCTTGGCCTGCTGGTGGATGATTCCATTGTTGTGGTGGAAAATATCGCGCGGCATTTGCGCGAGGGCAAAGCGCGGCTTGAGGCGGTGATTGCCGCAACATCGCAAATTTCCGTCGCGGTGATGGGCTGCACCGCAACCCTGATTTTTGCATTCCTGCCGCTGATGTTTCTGCCCGAGGCGGCGGGACGTTTCATTGTCTCGCTGCCTGCTGCGGTGGTGTCGGCGGTGCTGGCTTCGCTGTTTGTGTCGCTGACCATCATTCCTTTTCTGTCCAGCCGCATCCTGTCCGAAAATGAACCGCATGACGGCAATGTGGTGTTGCGGCTGCTGACGCGCGGCATTCAAACCTTTTACAGTCCGATGCTGAACCGCGCCCTGCGCTGGCCCAAAATGACCCTTGCGCTTGCGGCGCTGCTGTTTGCAGGCAGCCTAATGCTGATACCCCGGGTGGGATTTAGCCTGTTTCCGGCGTCAGATTCGCGGCAGTTTCTGGTGCAGATCACCACCCCGGATGGCGCCGCACTGAGCGCGACCGAAAAAGCGCTGGAATTTACGGATAAAACCTTGCGCGCCCTGCCAGAGGTCAAATGGGTTATGTCGAATCTGGGGCGGGGCAATCCAAAAATTTATTACAATCTCAATCCGGATAATGCCCGCGCCAATGTGGCCGAAGCTTTTGTCGAATTGCATGAATATGATCCGGATACGACACCGGCCCTGCTGGACAAGGCGCGCGCGCGCCTCAAGACCTATCCGGGCGCGGAGATTTTGCTGCGCTCGTTCGTCAACGGAACGCTGATCGAGGCGCCTATTGTTCTGCGGGTGAGCGGTCCGGATTTATCCGTGCTCAAGCACATCGCGGCGCGCGTCACCGGCGTGATGGAGAACATCAAGGGGGTGCGCGATATTTCAAATCCGATGCGCTTTGACCGCACCGATCTGAACCTTGGCATTGACACGCAAAAAGCATCGCTGATCGGCATTGGCGCGGGCCAGATCGACAAGGCCGTGCGCCTGGCGTTGCGCGGCGACAGCGTCGGCAAATTCCGCGAACAGGACGGCGATGAATTTGACATCATGGTGCGCCTGCCAATGGGAGAACGCCACGCGCTTGACGCGCTGGAGCGCATCTATGTCAGCACCAATCTGGGCGGCGCAACGCCCTTGAGCCTGGTGACCCACCCCGTTCTGGAAGCCGGGCCAAACCGCATTGACCGTTATAACCGCGAACGGGTGGTCACCCTCACGGCGCATGCCCAAACCGGATATGTGCCCGAAAAACTAAGCGAGGAAATTCTGGACGCCCTGAAATCCCAGCCCTTGCCGCTGGGCTATACACTATCACTGGGCGGTGACACCGAAGCGCGGCAAAAAAGTTTTTCCGGCCTGCCCATCGCCGCGCTGGTGACGGTGTTTGGCATTCTTGCGGTGCTGGTGCTGGAGTTTCGCTCGTTCCGGTCTTCGCTGGTGGTGGCGGGCGTCATACCGCTGGGCATTTTGGGCGGCATTGCCGCATTATGGATCACCGGATACAGCCTTTCCTTTATCGCCGCCGTCGGCATGGTGGCGCTGATCGGCATCGAGATCAAAAACTCGATTCTGCTGGTGGATTTCACCAATCAGTTGCGCCGCGAAGGCCTGCCGCTGCAGGAAGCCGTTGAACGCGCCGGCGAGTTGCGCTTTTTGCCCGTAGTGCTGACATCGGCCACCGCCATTGGTGGCCTGCTGCCGCTGGCGCTATCGGGATCGGGGCTGTATGCGCCGCTGGCGATCGTGATTATTGGCGGCCTGATATCCTCGACCTTCCTGTCGCGGGTGGTGACGCCGGTGACCTATCTTCTGCTGGCGCCGAAGGACACGGCGTGAGCTGATAGCCGCACACAAATCAAACCCCGCATTCATTGCTGCATGCGGGGTTTGGATTTTCGAACTGAGAATATTCAGGCCCGGCGGCGTTTCGCCATGCCGCCCAGCAGTCCGAGGCCGCCCAGCAACAGACTGACAGTTACCGGTTCCGGGATAGCCGTGATGCGGATCGTGCGATCCACATCGCTGCCGGCATGCTGAACATTGACATAGGCGACGTTGTGCCGGAACGGATCAAAATACAGTCCTGTTGGCTCGGCGCCAAGTGTCGACAGCGAAGCCCAGCGGCCAAGGGATTCGGCCACGCCATCAAAGTCGATATCATAGGCAAACCAGATATCGGCAGAACCGCCCGGTTGATCTTCGATGATGTAGATATTGCCAAAGCCATCAATCGCCAGATTATCCGGGTTCAGGAATTCATTGCCGACAGCAACGCCTGTGCCTTTTTTATTGGTGTCTTTGTTGGCGAACAGCGTGACGTTGGCATTGGTTGCATCGGTTAGCCCGATGGCGAAAACTGCGCCCGCCCCGTCGGTGCTGGAAGCCGTGGCGGCGAAGTAAAGCTTCTGCTGCCCGTTCACGGTTTTGATTTCCAGATCTTCCGGACGGTTGAAGTTGGTGCCACCCGCCAGATTTGCGGCGATGCGGCCATCCACGCGGGACTGTCCGTCAATGGTCACCGTCGCCGTTGGATCGGCGCTTACGGCACTGCCGTCCGCATTGGTGATTTTTTCCCACGTGGATGCGCCCACGGCGTCGGTATTGCCGCCATCGCCGACCTTCAGCACGAAGGTCTCGCCAGCATCAAAGAATGTGCTGCCGGTAGAGGGCGTAGACGACACATATTTGTAGATGCTGCCGCCGCTGAACTCGTCGATGAAATACAAATTATTATCGGCGTCAAAAGCAAGGCCTTCATGCGAAACACGCGGGATGATGTTGCGTTCGACAAATCCGGTCGATCCTGCGGCGGCCAGCGGGCTGGTCACCTCAAACAGGCGGCCCTTTGTGCTGCCTGCACCCCAGGATTCTTCGGCTGTCAGATAAGTGCCGAACGGGGTCCAGCGAGAGGCATCGCCAACAACAAACCCCTGCGTGCCATTTGCTACAATAGTTTCCGCCGCGCCGGTGGTAACATCCAGACGCCTGACGCCCGCGCTGCCTGTTTCATAAGGCGTGAACAGAAAGCGTCCTGCCTGCGGGCCCGTTTCATTCAGCGTATTCATATCCCAATTATCGCCGAGTTTAACGCCGCCGTTTTGCGCGCCAGCATTGTTGGCGTTAAGTGTTTCCTGAATGAAATCAGGTGATGAAAGCACGAATGGTTTATCCTCCGGAAGCGAACCGCCAGCGACAGAGGCTGCCAACGGCGTGAACTGGTCAAATGTAGACGCGAAAGATGGTGTCGCAGCAAAAACGAGCCCAAGTGCAGTAAAATATTTGAGATGACGCATGGCAAAAAATCTCCAACTATCGTTAATTCCAACGGCCCCATCTGGACCGGCAATTAATTCCTAATTAGTGATTGTTACAAGGATAGGACATTTCGATGATAATTAATCACACCGCAACGGCGGCGTTTTGATGTGCCAGTTGCATTCCTGCGGGCAGGCGCGGCGGGCGGGCAGGCAGATAGCGAATATGCAGCACTTGCGCCGCCGAAATATTTCCAGCCATCGATAAATCCGCTGCCCCGAACTCATCATCTGACAGAACCGCGCCGGTTAAATCTGCGCCGCGCAAACTGGCGCCAGCAAAACCGGCGCCCGACAGCAGCGCGCCGCGCAAATCCGCACCACGAAAATTTACCCCGCTGAAATTCGCGCCACGTAAATCTGCGCCGGACAAATCCGCATGTTCCAGATGAAAACGCGACATATCGGCATCGGGTAATTCCAGGCCAGCCAGATGCGTACGCCGCAAATCCGCAAGATTGCGCAAAGGATCTCCTGCGGGCAGCAGACGCGTGAGCACCGCCAGCGCCGCCACCACGTCAAAACCAGGACGCTTTTTATGCACATCCACATCAGCGCCGGTCCATTGCTGCACATACGCCGCAAGGGTGCCGGTACACGCCTGCAAATCACCGCCCTGACGCACCCATCGTTCCAGCGCCAGAATGCCCCCAATGCGCACTGTTGCCTGCGTATGGCCCAGATAATCCAGCGCCGCGAGAAATGGGTCTTTGACTTCTGATGTGATCGTCACAGGACTGGACAGGGTGGGCGCTTCAGATGCTGTTGGAGAAATTGCTTCAGGCGCTGCAGGGGCCTGCTCCGGCACGTCTGTAAAAAAAGACGAGGACCGAAGCGTTTGAGTTGTCGGTACTTGCTGACTATTAAAAGCCATGCCGCCCTCACCCGTCGTGTCCGGCGGTCCAAGGCCACGAATCACCCGGGCCATCGCGCCGATGCCTATACATAGTGCAGCGACAACCAGCCAGCCAAGTAATTTTAACCGGGCAAGCGCATGTACATCCATCGGCGGCAAATGAACCGGGTCCATGCTGAAACCCAGCGCCGCACCGATCACAATGGCAGTGATAAACCACGCACCATCGCCCAGCCCCCGTTTGAAGATCGTTTCAGGAACCGTTCGCATAGGGTTTCAATGCGGCATGAATAACCCGGTTTACAGGCGTTGGAACGCCCGCCTTTTCGCCCAGCCGCACCACGCCACCTGCAAGCCAGTCCACTTCAAGACGGCGGCCATGTTCGAGGTCTTCCAGCAAAGAGGGTTTTAATTCCGGCGCCATCCCTTGCGCCCTGCGCACCATCGCGTCGCTATGCCCTTCCGGAATTTGAATTCCCATCGCATGGGCCACCGCCTCTGCTTCACGCAACGCCTCGTGCAGCAGCGCCAGTGTGGCGGGTTCTGCGCGCACCACACCCATGGGCGCGCGCGTCAGCGCCATAACCCCGGAATAGCCCGCCACCAGAACAAACTTTGTCCAAAGGCAGGCTGTAATGTCTGTATGGAAACGCGCCTCGACATTGGTTTCGCCAAAGGCGTCGATCAGGGCCTGGGCGCGCGGGCTTAGCTTGCCGTCCAGCTCGCCAAAATCAATATGGCCGGTGGCGCCGACATGGCGGATCAAGCCAGGTATCACAATATTGGCGGACACATAAGACGCGCCCGGCAGGATCATACCCCGATCAATTTCCGGGGCCAGCATGTCCACCACCTCGACGCCATTCTGCAGGGTAAGCACAAAGGTTTGCGGCCCCAGCAGGGACGCCAGCAGCGGCTTTGCGCCCGCCACGTCATAGAGTTTTACACAGAACAGAACGGCGTCAACCGGGCCGATGGCGGCCGCATCATTGCCCGCGCGCACCTGTTTCAGGGCGAAATCGCCGTCCGGGGATTCAACGCGCATCCCCCCCGATTGCAGCGCCGCGAGCGTTTGCCCACGCGCAACAAAGGCCACATCATGGCCTGCAAGCGCCAGCTTGCCGCCAAAATAGGCCCCCATTCCGCCCGCACCAAATATGGCAAACCGCATTTACCCTGTCCCTGCTTTTATTATCGGCACAGATTAGCACGACATATCCAACTGGCAAAATTTGAATCCCGTATTCGTCCGCCCAGGTGACGCTTTCAACCGGGGATTGGGCATCTGGATTACTGGTGAACGGATCTGCTGGCCTTGAACCAGTTTTGTGCGGCCGTTACGACCTCTTGTTCAATGCCAGGCGGCCTGCCCGCAACCAGCCACAGCAACAACAACGTGCCGCTGTATACCAGGGCGCCTGCAACACATCTTATCCCCAGGCGTAACGATATGGCGACATCCATGTCGGGCGGCAATACATATATCAGCACGGCGGTCATTGCGCCCACGGCAAGGATCGGACGCCAAAACACTCCCAGCATTTCCATCAAACGCAAGGATAGTGCGACCTGACCACAAAGCAATGAGACGGGAAGGATTGCCAGGGTCGTTAACAATCTTATCCAGGCAATGTCCGTCGTGCTTTCAAATTGGCTGCTAAATGAATACAGGGCGACCGTCATCAGAACCAACTGCAGACAAATGATCACAAATGAAAGTCTGGTTTTTCCGACTGCCTGCAACGCCAGTGTGACTGTGGAAATCAGTGCCACAGCCCCGGAGGCTACTGAAAGCAAAATTACGATCGAAACCATGGGCGCCCATTGCGCGCCATAAATCAGTCGGACAGCATCATCCGCTAAAAGCGCAAAACCAATGCTGACCGGAAGGCAGATAATCGTGGCGGCAGACAGTATTTTAATAAATGCCGCCGCGAGCGCACCGGGTTGATCGATGAGCCGCGCGTAAGCTGGAAAAAGTGCCCGATCAAGGACTGTGAATAATTCAACGGTGGGCATTCTCGCCAATTCTGTCCCGACATGATAGTGACCGATTTCCTTGGTGCCACCGAATGTGGGGACAAACAGATAATCAATCCGTGTGGTTCCAAAGATTGCCAGCTTTTCCATAATTACCCAGCCAGAAAATGCCCATACTTCTGATAATTTCTTAAAACAAATCCTGGGTCTGTATTCATGTAACAGATAACCGGCAGCGATCATGCCGCCAAAGCCCACAACAGATCCAATCACCAGAGCCCAGTAATTGCGAAGATACAGTGCCAGTATGATCGTGATGGCAGATGGAATTATCTTTTCGAGAATAATGTATTTGTAGCTCATGCTGAAATTGAAATCTTTCCGGTACAAAGCCATACCGATATTTTCAAAACCGATCATCAGCACACGAAGCGACATGATCTGCACAAGCAACAACGCCCTTGGCTCATTAAAATAATGGGCGATCAAAGGGGCTGAAGCAAAAACTACCGCGCCAAGCACAAGATTTACGAGGATTGAAGCAGTCCAGGCGGAATCCATAAAATCCCGATCCAAATCCTGCTTGCGGATAACAGCCAGATTTTGGGCTTCTCTGCCAATCGTCTCAGCCAGGCTGGTAAGCAGTATGCAGATCGCAACCAGCCCAAAATCTTCCGGGGTAAGAATCCGCGCTAATATTATCGTGGTCAGGATGCCCACAGCACGCACTGTCCAGCGGGCGAAGAAAATCCACATCCCGCCTTGCGTGATGGCTTGCCGGATATTCACTTCCTTCTGCGAGAGAAGATCGTCTGGCCTCATGGTGCTCATGTTAATTCTCAATACAACCTGGCAAATAGCGTATTAACCATCTGAACCGGATATTTTTCTATTTCAACTTGATTAGCATGAATTATAAGTCATTCTCATTCTGTTAAAGCCCGCCCATCTTGCAAATCAGCGCCCAGCTTTTTTCATCCACTGGTGTCACCGACAGGCGGGACTGCCGTACCAGCGCCATATCCTGTAATTTGGGTTCTGCCTTGATTGCGGCCAATGATACCGGATGCGGCAAGGGTTTTACGGCGCGAACCGTAACCAGACCAAAGCGTCCGGTCGCATCGGTTGGGTCCGGATGATGTTCGCTGATCACCTCTACGATGCCAACTATGCATTTTTCATCCACCGAATGATAAAAGAAACCCATATCCCCCTTGCGCATGGCCTTCATATTATTATTGGCCTGATAGTTACGCACGCCGTTCCACGCCTCGCCTTTGGCCCCGCGCGCAACCTGTTGTTCCCATGACCAGGCGCCGGGCTCTGACTTGAACAACCAGTAATTCATAAGGCTCAGGCTTTGGGCAGGGACGGATTGCCCACCGACCAGCGCCATGCGCGCACAATCGCGCTTTCCATGAGGCCGCATTTCACATAGGGGTCCTCATCTGCCCAGGCGCGTGCCTGTTCAATCGTGTCAACCTCCAGCACCAGCATGCCGCCGGCCATGGTTTCCCCGTCAGCCCCCCCCAATAGCGGGCCGCCCATTACGACACAGCTTGAGTTTTTTACGTATTCAAGATGCGCTGGCCGATTTGCCATGCGCAAATCCAGGCTGTCGGGTTTGTCGGAGTAATAAACGACGAAGTGCATCATGCTTCTCCATAGTGACGTCTTTTATGCTTTCTATCGTCCCGGGGTCACGGGCCTAGCCCGCATTTCGACTTATTTGCGCCGCCGGATCAACAAAAATTAATATGATAATAACCAATCCAGTTAAATATCCGTGACGCCCATTTTCGTGAATTGGATTTTAACGGCAAAGGCGCCCGGATATGCCCGCACCCGCGACTGAATTCCCTGGATCAGGTCAATACTGGGAAACAAGATATAGATCGGGTGGTAACTCTGGCGCCGGGTCGTACAACAGGCTTGCCCACTACAAAGCCACGATAATTAATGATTTTGTTGAGAAAAACAGCATCAGAACTGTAATCGAATATGGTTGCGGCGATGGCAATCAGCTTGGCCTGGCGCGTTATCCCGAATATCTGGGCTTTGACGTATCTTCCACAGCGGTTGCGAGGTGCAGGGCGCGGTTCGAAAATGACACCACAAAAACATTCAGAACTGCCGATACCTATGCGGGGGAAATTGCCGAGCTCATCCTGTCGCTGGATGTAATTTATCATTTGATTGAAGACGAGGTGTTCGACGCCTATATGGCGCGCCTTTTTGCCTCTTCATCACGGTTTGTAATTATTTATTCCTCCAACAACCCGGATTACAATGCCGCTTACGCCGCGCAGCATGTAAAACATCGGGTGTTTACAGAATGGGTCAGCAGGATGTGCCCTGGCTGGAAGCTTGCTGATAATATTCCGAATTTATACCCCTTTATGGACGATGACCCGCACAATACCTCCCTGGCGGAGTTTTTCGTTTATAAAAAGGCCCTGTTCAAAAGCCGGTTACGCCGTTCACCCGGTCGCCACCCTCGCACAGCGACAGACGGCTGATTAGGCTACCTCAATTTATGCTGCCTCAATGGTAAATGGGCGCGATAGCAGTTCCATAATTGCCGTGGCAATATCTTCACCACCATTAAGAACCGCATCAACGACAGTGCAGATTGGAACATCAACCTGCACACTTCTGGCAAGTTTTAACGCCCCGCTGGCTGTGCTGGCCCCTTCGAACACGCCCTGTGATTTTTCCATGATGCTGGCTAGACTTTCGCCTTGTCCCAAACGCAAACCAAGATTGAAATTGCGCGACTGAAGGCTGTTACAGGTCAGCGCCAGATCACCAAGTCCCGACAATCCCATCATGGTTTGCGCCTGTGCGCCCAGCATTACCGCCAGGCGCGTCATTTCGGCCAGGCCGCGTGTCATAAGCGCCGCACGCGCGCTTTCGCCCAATGCACGGCCTTGCGTAATGCCACAGGCAATGGCGATTACATTCTTGATCGCGCCGCCTATTTGCACCCCGATAATATCCTCTGACAGATAAGGACGGAAACTGGGGGTTCCAATCGCCTGTACCAGATCTGAACCCACTGCATGATCTTTACAGGCCAGTGTCACAGCCGAAGGCAGCCCATTTGCAATATCCACGGCAAAGCTGGGCCCTGAAAGGATTGCAAGGGGGTGATCCGGCGCGATCTCCTGTGCCACCTGATGCATCAGCAGATTTGTGCCCGCCTCAATACCTTTGGCGCATATCAGCAGTGGCACACGCGAACGCAGATGCGGCGCCAGTAACACCAGTACTTCACGCATAAATTGCGCGGGAACAGCCAGCAATATGGCATCAACATCGCCAGCCAGGGCAAGGTCATCCGTGGCGGTTATTGCCTCAGGAAGTGCAATTCCCGGTAAATAAGCAGGATTTCTGTGGCTTTTGTTGATGGCCAGGAGCAGTCCAGGGTCACGCACCCAAATCTGTACATCGCGCCCCGCGCGGTCCGCCGCACAGGCCAGCGCCGTACCAAACCCCCCGCCCCCGATGACTGAAAGCCGCTTCATCAAGTCGATTGTACCCATAATTTATGGAAATATGACATCTGGATGACCATATGAATAAATAATTTATTGATTGTTCAGTGTTTACGATTATGATCGTGATTGGAGGAAACGTGTCAATGATAATGCCCGTAGAAACGGACATACGCACGAAAATTATCGGTGCGGCCTATAATCTTATTGCGCGATATGGCTATGGCAAGACCACCATGGCCGATCTGGCGCAGGCGTGCGGCATGTCGCCAGGTAATTTGTACCGATATTTCCCCGGAAAACTGGACATTGCTGAACAGCTTGCCCAGCAGGCGTTTGATGAAGAGCTGATCGCCTTGCGCGAAGTGGTGCGTAAACCAGGCCTTAGCGCCGCCGAGCGCCTGAAAGTTTTCTTTTGCACCCAGTTGCACGTGACCCATGCGAAATTGAGTGAAAATTCAAAAATCTATGAAATAGCTGAAATCATCAAACGGGAGCGGCCCGATTTATCCAATCAGAACCTGGCGCGAATTCGGGGCCTGTTGGCAGAAATCCTGTCGGCAGGCAATGCATCCGGTGAATTTGACATCCCCGATGTCCTGAGCGCCGCAGAAATGATTCAGTGCGCAACCATGAAATATCATTACCCGCAATTGTTCTCGAAATTGCCACTGAGCGATCTGGAACGCGAGTTACGCGGAGTTATCGCATTGATTTTACAGGGAATATCTGGGTCAAAGCCGTCGCAGACGGTACAAAAAAGAACCCAGCGCGGATAGCCCCCAACACTTTCAAAAAATATTTTTCATTTTATTTATAAGAATTCTGAGCGCTGGCATATTTGCAACAGCCCGACGCACCCCACCAGCCCATAAGAAATATTCAACCAAAACA
>CAMTVX010000025.1:0-16428 GCA_947085295.1 uncultured Alphaproteobacteria bacterium
CGATGTCGCGTCAAACCCGGAATTTTTACGCGAAGGTTCAGCAATCGATGATTTCAAACGGCCCGACCGTATTGTTGTGGGCGCGCCCAGCGCACGCGCTGCGGACGTGCTGCGCCATCTGTACCGGCCGCTATATCTGCTGGAAACCCCGGTTTTGGTCACGGAGCGTGAAACCGCAGAACTGATCAAATATGCCGCCAATGCCTTTCTTGCCACCAAGATCACCTTCATCAATGAAATGGCGGATATTTGCGAAAAGGTCGGCGCCGATGTTGGGCAGGTCGCGCGTGGCATCGGGCTGGATGGCCGCATCGGCAAGAAGTTTTTGCATGCCGGGCCTGGCTATGGCGGGTCGTGCTTTCCCAAGGACACGATCGCACTGGTGCGCACGGCGGAATTGGTCGGCGCGCCCAGCAGTATCGTCAATGCAGTGGTTGAGGCTAACAACCGGCGCAAAAAAGCCATGGCGCAGAAGGTCATTACTGCCTGTGGTGGTTCTGTCAGCGGCAAGACAGTCGCGGTGCTGGGGCTTACATTTAAGCCGAACACGGATGATATGCGCGACGCCCCCAGTCTGGACATTATTCCAGCATTGCAGGATGCGGGCGCCACCGTCCGGGTTTTCGATCCAGAGGGTATGGAAGAAGCAGGCAAATTACTCAAGGATCTGGTCTGGTGCGAAAGCGCCTATGAGACGATGGGCGGCGCGCATGTGCTGGTAATCGTCACCGAGTGGAATGCGTTTCGCGCGCTGGATCTGAAGCGCTGCAAGCAATTGCTGGCATCACCCCTGATCGTGGACCTGCGCAATATATATGATCCCAGGGAAATGGCCGAAGCGGGTTTTGATTATCACAGCATCGGTCGGCCGCAACACAACCTGACATAGACGACACCACAATGACGACACCACAATGACGACACCACAATCAACCCATTATCTGGGCGTGGGAATCTCCAGCATCGCCAGTGTTTGTGATGGCGGAACCGCCAGGCACTGGAATTTCTTTAGCGCCAATATCTGACAGGTGCGGCGCGCGCTTTGTTCCGTCAATCCAACCAGAAGCGCGCGGTACAAAGTCTTGCTGGGTTTCGAAACTTTCAGGATCGACACCGTCGTAGGTTTCAACAAACTGGGCGCAACCAGCGCCGCCTGACGCGCGCGCTCATGCGCACGGGCGCGGACCTGAAAGGTGCCGACCTGTACCGCCCAGCGCTTTGTTTTCACGCCACTCAATGCCGCAAGAGACTTTTTCCCTGGCTGCTTCAGCGTCAGGGTTTTAGAAGCGGATTTAGAAGACGATTTTGCGGAAGCGACCCGCACAGGCTCAGAATAGCTGCCGGGGGTTATCCGGGCAAAAGTGCTATCGAGCAGTTTTCGCATCTGCTGATCCCGCGAATAGGATGTCTGGCCACCCATAACCACTGCATAAATGTGACGACCGTCACGGCGCACGGATGTCACCAGATTAAACCCGGACGCGTTGGTGTAGCCGGTTTTGATGCCATCTACGCCGCGATAGGATCCCAACAGGCGGTTATGATTACCATAGCGGTTTTTACCCCAGCGAAATTCCGTCGTCGCAAAATAATGGGTACGATCAGGGAAATGCGAATAGAGCGCCTGGGCCAATATTGCCATGTCCCTTGCGGTGGTCACCTGCTGGGGATCTGGCAGACCAGTTGAATTACGAAAGCGAGTGCGCATCATGCCCAGTGAGCTGGCTTTTTTATTCATCATATTGGCAAACGCAGGTTCAGAGCCGCCAATCGCTTCTGCCAGCACCGTCGTGGCGTCATTGGCCGATTTCGTAACTGCGGCCAGAATGGCATCCTCAACCCGGATCGTGCTGCCGGGTTTTAGGTAAAGCTTGGTCGGAGATTGCTCTGACGCATGACGTGAAACGGGAATTTTTTTCTCCAGCGACAGACGTCCATCCCGTATCGCCTCAAAGGCCATGTACAGGGTCATCATTTTTGTAAGCGAGGCCGGAATGTTTTTCAGTTCTGCATTTTCAGCGTGCAGAACAGCGCCGCTCTCTGCGTCCACAATGATCGATGCGTATTGCCGGGCAACGGCGGGTGACGCCGCAACAATCAGACCAAGACCAAATCCAAGAACGAGTTTGATCAGGTGCTTGCCCAGCCCCGTGGGACGATTACCTTTGATGCGTATCTTACCAATCATGTGCTGTCCTGACTCCGGCCCTGACCTGGCTCGTGTATAGAATTTCAGACTATATTTGGCGCATAAGCTTTCTAAATCCTTTATGCCATGTAAGATATTGACTCTTACCACGGATTCAGTCCGAATCACTAAATGACGAGAGTAGGGAATGTGGGAATCCCTGTCCATACGTAAAATGACTTATCTTGAGTAATCACCAGATAGATTAACATTTTTACAGACCATCGTATATTGATAAAAACAATAGTTGCGCGATTATCACGATATACTTTCTGAGCCACGCCAAATTTTACTGAAAAACCATTTATCTTATTGATTTATATATATTTTTTGCACATTAATCAAGCACGGGTTTATTGAGATATATATGCCACAATTAACCGGGTTGACAGCATGAGTGACCCCGGGTCACCAAACCCGATACAGATTGTCTTTTTTTGTGCGCTGCACAAAAATACTGCTTGACCTTCCGGGGCGTCATCCCTAAATATCAAATTGCTGCATCGCAACATATCACTGGATGCGCCCTGAATTCTTAACTGGAGGCGACCCTTATGGCGACGAAAACAAAGAGCACGACTGAAACAGAGACAGTTGGCGAAACCCTTAAAGGCTTTGCAGCTTTTAACGGCATTAAGGCGCCCGATCTTGAGGCCTTAAAGAACGGCGTCGAGAAAGCTGTCGAGATGAACAAGGAAAATGTTGAAGCCTTCGTTGAATATATGACTGCTGCGACAAAGGGGATCGAAGTGCTGAGCGGCGAAACCCTGAGCTTCACCAAACAGGTCATTGAAGATGGCGTAAAAGCCGGCAAGGCGATGATGTCCGTCAAAACACCGCAAGAATTTTTTACGCTGCAAAGCGACTACTCACGCGCGCTGATTGATCAGCTCGTAAATCAGGCGACAAAGGTCAATGATCTTGGCATGACTGCGGCTAAAAATGCCTACGCACCGCTCAATGAGCGCGTGACGACGTTATCCAAAGCCATCCAGAAAGCCCGCGCATTTTAATTTTACCTGTTGCGTTGCGTAATGTGAGGACTGCCTAACCGGTGGTCCTCACATAGTCGCGTTCGATTCAGACGAACAGATTGACCAGATTATTGCTGCTGCCTGCTGGCGCGGCGGCCTGTAAATTCACGAGATACTGTTTCACAATCTTGTCCACATAGTTTGGGTCTTTAAGCTTGTCAAACTTGATGCGGCTTTCCAACAGGCGCGCCTGTGCTTCAACGGACTGACGGACTATCACAAGCGGCAAACCTGTCGCCTTTAGCACCACGTCGCGCAGCACCGGGTCAGACAAAATATCATATGGTGTTTTTATTTTTGGCGCGGCAGCCTTGAAACGCATGGCGCCACGAATGCCCGGAGCTTCATCATCAATTTTGTGCTCAAAGCGTATTTGAGCCAGTTTCGTTTCTAATTTCTTGGCAAAGTCAGAAGTTTTCAGGATACCGACGCCGGCATAAAGGCCTATATCCGTCGCCAGATCGCGATAGCGATTATCATTCACCTGATTAACCAGCGATTTTTTATCCAACGGATTGCCGGTCAGAATTTTTTTGATAAATCCGGCTTTATCAATTTCAGTATCCAGATCATATGCTTCGAGAACTGTCTTCAGCAGCTTGTAGTTTTTGAATAAATCATCGACGTTTTTGATCTTAGCGACTTGCAGCTTGAAGTCCTGTATGTCTTTTTTAAATACCGGATCCTTTATGAGAATAGCCTTGCGCTGTGGCTCAACCTTGCTGAGAGAGCCATATACCGCCAGTGCCGAGATACCGGTAGGGTGCGACATAATACCATCCTTATCGGCAATTCTGCCGCGCCCAGAATACATTAAGAGCTATTAACAGGCCGTCAACGGATGGGGCTTTCTTGCGGGCCGTGCCTTGCTTATAGTGGGTAAAAGCACAGGCAAATCTTAACCGGGAGTTAACCATGGGACCATTGGCAGGCGTCAGGATCGTTGAAATTGCAGGTATTGGCCCTGGGCCGATGTGCGCCATGCTGCTGGCCGATATGGGGGCCGACGTGGTGCGTGTGGACCGTACCGAGGCCGCCGATCTGGGCATGAAACGTGATCCGAAGGGCGATCTGCTGAACCGTGGGCGGCCATCAGTGGCGGTCGATCTAAAAAGCAAGGAAGGCGTCGAAACCGTCTTGCGGATGATCGACCAGGCCGATGCGGTAATCGAAGGGTTCCGTCCCGGGGTGATGGAGCGCCTGGGTCTGGGCCCGGATATCTGTCTCAAGCGCAACGCCAAACTGGTGTTTGGACGGATGACCGGCTGGGGCCAGAGCGGACCGCTGGCGCATGCGGCGGGTCACGACATCAACTATATCTCGATTGTTGGCGCGCTGCACGCCATTGGCCCCGCAGGTGGTGCGCCAGTGCCGCCGCTTAATCTGGTGGGCGATTTTGGGGGTGGCGCGCTGTATCTGGCGATGGGCGTGCTGGCCGGCATTATTGAGGCGCGCACTTCCGGCAAGGGCCAGGTGATTGATTGCGCCATGACAGAGGGCGCGGCATCGCTGATGACCATCTTCTACGCCATGAAAGCGATGGGCCGCTGGAGCGAAGAACGCGGCACCAACGCCATTGATGGCGGCTCGCATTACTACACCGTGTATGAAACCAAAGATGGCAATTATGTTTCCGTCGGTTCCATCGAGGGTAAATTCTATGCCGAGCTCTTGCAGAAAACCGGCCTCGACAAGGTGGCCGGTCTGCCTGCGCAATCTGATGCCGCCAAATGGCCAGAAATGCGTGAGCGTCTGAGCAAGATATTCCTGAGCAAAACCCGCGATGAATGGTGTGCCATCATGGAAGGTAGCGATGTGTGCTTTGCGCCGATACTCAATCTCGAAGAAAGCATGGCGCATCCGCATAATGTGGCGCGCGGCAGTTTTGTGAAAGTCGATGGCATCATGCAGCCCGCACCCGCGCCGCGCTTTGATCGCACCAAATGCGAAATCCAGAAACCCCCTTCTGTGCCGGGCGAGGATACCGACAAGGCGCTGGCCGCATGGGGCTTTAGCGCGGCTGAAATCACCGCCCTGCATAAAGCGGGCGTGGTGAAACAGAACCCGCGCGTATAGCGAAATAAATCATGGGGCCGCTAAAGGGCGTAAAGATCGTTGAACTGGCGGGCATTGGCCCCGGCCCGATGTGCGCCATGCTGCTGGCCGACATGGGCGCGGATATCGTGCGGGTGGACCGCACAGAAGACGCCAGGCTTGGCATGGGGCATAATCCGAAAGGCGAGCTGCGCAATCGCGGCCGCCCCAATGTGGCGGTCAATCTGAAAACCCCGCAAGGTGTAGAAACGGTGTTGCGGCTGATCGATCAGGCCGATGGCCTGATTGAGGGATATCGCCCCGGCGTGATGGAGCGGTTGGGCCTTGGCCCGGATATCTGCCTGAAGCGCAATCCAAAATTGATCTTTGGACGGATGACCGGCTGGGGCCAGGACGGGCCAATGGCAAATGTGGCCGGGCACGACATCAATTATATTTCCATCGTTGGCGCGCTGCATGCCATAGGACCGAAAGACGGGCCGCCGGTGGTGCCGCTCAATCTGGTTGGCGATTTTGGCGGCGGCGGTCTTTATCTGGCAATGGGATTGCTGGCGGGCATCATCGAGGCGCGCACTTCCGGCAAGGGCCAGGTGATAGATTGCGCCATGACCGAGGGCGCGGCATCGCTGATGACCATGTTCTACGGCTTGAAGGCCATGGGCCGCTGGAAAGAAACGCGCGAAAGCAACACCATCGATGGCGGCGCGCATTACTACAATGTGTACCGGGCAAAAGATGGAAAATATGTTTCCGTTGGCTGCGGCGAGGCGCGGTTTTACGCGCTGATGCTGGAAAAAATTGGACTGGGAGATGCGCAGGATTTGCCGCCCCAACTGGATCAGGCGCAATGGCCCGCGATGAAACAGCGTTTGCAGAAAATATTCCTGACCAAAACCCGCGACGAATGGGCGGCGCTTATGGAAGGCACCGATGCGTGTTTTTCGCCAGTTCTGAATTTTGAAGAAAGCATTCAGCATCCGCACAATGTAGCGCGCAATGCGTTTGTGACCGTCGATGGATTTACCCAGCCCGCCCCCGCGCCACGTTTTGAGCGCACAAAATCCGAAATCCGTATGCCGCCATCGGTGCAGGGCGAGGATACCGATGTCACGCTGAAAGCCTGGGGATTTTCGGATGCCGAAATCGCAGCGTTACACAAAGTCGGCGCGGTGAAGCAGAACGTACGGGACTAAAGCCAGTATCGATGGCGGCATTGACTTATCGATGCAATCCCGCTCTTCTTGCTTAAACCAAAGCAAAAAGGGAGGAGCTTCCGATGTCTTCAGAATGGCGCGATGTTGCAAAAAAGCTGAGTAATTGGGGAAAATGGGGCACCAATGATCAGTTGGGAACCCTGAATTATATCACGCCTGCAAAAATCGCCGGCGCCGCCGCGACCGCGAAGCAGGGGAAAATATTTCCGCTCAGCATTCCGGTGGACGCCTATGGGCCGCAGGGCGCGCATGGGTTTCGGCGAAACCCCATTCACATTATGTCGCTGGACGGTGGCGATGAACAGGCCGCGCGCCATCTTGAAGGCTGGGGCGGCAGCACAGAAGCGATGATGGTCGAGTGGTGGAAGGGGCCGATGCGGTTCACGGATGATTATATTATCATGCCGCTACAATCGGGCACCCAATGGGATGCGCTGTCGCATGTGTATTATGACGGGCAGCTTTACAATGGTTATCCGGCATCCTCCATAACCAGCTTTGGCGCATCAAAAAACAGCATCGATCAGGTGGCCGGAAAGGGCCAGATCGTTTCGCGCGCGGTGTTACTGGATGTCGCACGCCATCGCAAGGTGGAATATCTTGCGCCCGGCACGGTTATATCACCAGAGGAACTGGATGATGTCGCGAAGGCCCAGAAGGTCAGCGTTGAATCTGGTGATATTGTCATTATCCGCACCGGTTGGCGGCTGAACTTTCTGGAAACCCGCAATGGAGAGGCCTGGCTGCACAATTCGCCGGGGCTTAGCTGGCGCTGTGCCGAATGGCTGCATAACAAACAGGCCGCTGCGGTGGCCAGTGATAATATTGCTGTGGAAGTGGTTGCGTCGGAATTTACCGACGCCTTTCTGGTGTTTCATATGTTGACCCTGCGCGATATGGGCATGATGCTGGGCGAAATCTGGGATCTGGAAGCGCTGGGCGCGGATTGCGCGGCGGATGGGATCTACACATTTCTGCTGGTAGCGCAGCCCTTGCGCGTTACCGGCGGCGTCGGTTCTCCGGTAAATCCCATCGCGATTAAATAGGGGCATCAACATCATTGCGAGCGCAGTTTCGCAATGATGTTGATGGATGGACAAACCTGAAATCATCGTGCGCTTCGCACTCTCTCACGGTCATTACCCGGACAAGCCGGGTAATGACAAATGGGGGTTGGATATGATTCAATCAGAACGGAAAACGGTTTAGACGAAATCACACGCTTACACTGCGTCATCGCGAGCAACGCGTGGCGATCCAGAGTCTCACGCAAAGGCCTGAGTTTGTAGCTCTGGATTGCCACGTCGCTTCGCTCCTCGCAATGACGCCGGAGCGGGACGCTTCAGTCAAATAATTAAACTGTCTGGTTACCCATGAACCAGTCGAATATCTGTGCATTTTCTTCGTGGCTGGGATAGGTGTGGGAAAGATCGGCGATCTCTTTATACACAATATTGGCCCCCATCAGCGCCAGCGCATCAGCGGTTTCTCGTGCGCTGGTCGCTGTAAACATCCAGTCCAGCGCGCCATGCGTGATACGGATCGGCAGGCCCTTGATGCGCTCAGCCGGAAAAAACTCCAACAACATCGGATGGAACGATGCCGCCACCGGCGCCAGATGGGTAAATGGCTGGTCCGCCTGCATGCCGCTGATATAGGTGAAGGTGCCGCCATCGCTCATGCCCGTCATCAATATGCGCGCGTCATCGACATTCCAGCGTTCCCGCACATAATTCAGCATACTGACTAAATTTGGCGTGTCGATATCCGGTCCCTGCAATGCCCAGGTCGGGCCGCGTGAACTGGGACTGATCAGGATGGCGCCATTGGTGCGCGCGGTTCGCAGCCAGCTCCATAAAAATTCCCGGCCATTTCCGCTGCCGCCATGCAGGGCAAAAATCAGTGGGTGCCTGTTTGACGCATCATAGCTTTCAGGTACATACAGCGAAAACCCGCCCCGCGTATCACCGCTCGCGCTTTTGCTGTGCATGACACCCGTATCAGGATTACCGGCGCCTTTTTCCAAACGTTCCAGCAGATCGGCATCCGCGCGCCCGCGTAAATTCAGAAAAAACCGGCCGATCAATGGCATCAACGCGGTTAAAGGATACAGCACTTCCTGCGCCTGGGTGGCATGGCGCAACGCGTAATAGGCTTGCATCAGGCCATTTGGCGTGCGGCCCACATTGCGCAGGCTTTCATAGGCATTGCATACCGCATCAGCGGCGGTTTCAATGCGGGATTTGACCTCTGCCATATGATCGGGCCACGGCGCGTCCTGCATTGCAGCGATACCCTGACGCACGTCCGCGTCCCCTTTGCCCATGCGCGCCAATAATTCCGGCAGATGCGGCGGATGCATGTGACGCGAAATATAGGCCAAATCATCCAGCGCCGTCAGCAGCGGTGGGAGTGCGCTAGCAAGGGCGTCAATCAGTTTATCGTTTGGATCGGTCATGGGAATGTCGCTTCTATTGACTGACTGGGGTGCTCGCCGATCAGGTGTCAGCTTCAACCCCCTCCGCGTCATTGCGAGCGGCGTAGCCGCGTGGCAATCCAGAGCCACAAGCAAAGCCTTTCCGTGAGACTCTGGATCGCCACGCTTCGCTCGCGATGACGAAATAGAAGTTTGAGATTCAACCTGAACAGAGAACGCGCCAAGCATAGCACATATTCTAACACATGATCCGCTTGAAACACCTGTCACCCCCCACAAACGAAATCGGGGCCCGCCTTGCAGCGAGCCCCGATTCTAACCCCAACCAATTATATATCAGGCCGCGATGCGTTGTTTTTCGCGACGGGTGCGGCGAACCATTTCAATACCAAGCAGGCCAAAGCCCATGATCAGCCATGCCGAAGGTTCCGGAATATTACCAGCAATCTGATCGCAACGGTTAAAGCGGGTATTCGATAAATCAATCTCATGACCAATAAGTTGTGTACACCCCTGGACGTTCGACAGATTAAGCTTGGTCAGGCTACCCGGCCGCTCGGTATGAACCGAACCAATACCGGCACCGGGCTCATTGTTAAGACGCCTAGTACTATTGGGGTTGAAATCAATAAAATCCCACAAACCAACGCCACCAAGAACGACATTGCTCAGACTGAACACCTCATTGGTGCCCTCAAAGGCGTCAGAAAAGAAAATGGCGCCCAGCTCATCTATGACATCCGTCGAATTCAGTGTGCCGTCACCCAGCATTATGGACGAATTCGAAAAATTGAACTGGGTTGCATTACCAATAAGACGGAAGATGGCTTTTGTGCCCTCAACGCTTTTCAGGATCCAGTCTGTGTTGTTTACGTTAAAGGCATTGTTGCCGACATTAATATCAATAACGGCAAACCCGTCATTATCAATGTCGATTGCATCAAGGTCTGTGATAACTGTCGTGTTGGCATCCTTGATGTTCCGATTTACGAAAGCATCGGCATAGGACGCGCCTTCACCAGTGGTGAACGGAATGCCACCAGCACTGACGAAAGAAGAAGTCGAGAAAGTTGTTTCAGCCACCAAACCAACGACAAAATTACGTGTTGCAACCAGATCGACCAACAATTCGGTGCGGTCCGTGGCCGTAAATTGTGAAACACCATTAGAGGCCGTCAAGGCCGTGTTGACGTTCGGCGCACTATCATCAAAGTAGGAATTGTTACTGGACAATAGTGTACAGTTAACTGTTGTGATCGTGCATTTAACGCCAGTTTTCGCATTGACGTCTGAATTTGATGTGGCGAATGTGGAAAGCCCGCCAGTAATCGCAACCTCACCACTAAAATCTATGCCTTCAAATAAGGGGCGCGCACCCGGAAGACGATCGACCTCGCCCTTGGTTTGTCCCGGAATTTGTCCATTGGCACCGTTGCCGGCATGGTCAAAATCATTCCATCTATTGCCACCAGCAGAAGCGTTTGCACCTGCTGTACCGGCAAATACGTCAAACAGGCTGGGCACACTCCCCCCTGGAAGGCTTCCTACCCGTTGTGGATGACCTGAGCCGGCCTTCGAGAGAACTTCCTGATCAGCGCCAAGCTCGGTATTCGACATGCTGAAGGATTCAAAAGATCCGCCACCGCCACCGCCCGCGCCTGTGGCAATTACCAAATAATTATTAAGTAATTCCGAACCAGGAATAACAGCAGATTGCGCCCCCTGCATCCCCACCGAGAACAGGGCGGCACTACCCATAAGGGAAAGAGCAAATCTTGTTAACCGCATGTTAATCACCACTTGAAGTTTATTTTTCGCTCGAAAAACTTATACTTGCTGAAACCAACCAATCCTTATGTATATCCATAAAGACCAGAAGTTGTAGGTAGAGCCCCCGTTAAATTCGGAGGTGGTTTTATAAAATTTATAGCACCCAACAGACTCATACTATCATATTTTGAGCCGATATAAAGTTATCTCATCACAAAACCCATGATTATTCTCGCTGAATTGAGCCATTCATGGTTAACAGGGGCGAACATGGTTAACAGTGTGTTTGAGTTTGTAACGCGTGAATTATGCCAACGGCCCTATGCTTTGACTCATCGTCCTCCGGAACAAAACAGTGTCATCCTGAACGAAGTGAAGGATCTTGTCTGCGGCGGAGATCCTTCACTTCGTTCAGGATGACGGGCTGGGGAGGTTCAAGATTGACAGGCTGGGGACTTGATACAGGGCATTTCATAGGGCCGTTGGTATTACAGCATCATACCTGTTGGGATCCAAACAGGCTGGATCATTACTGTGGCCGCCATTGATCTGCGAGATGCTGGGCCTCGGTAATCTGGGCTTTGGTCATTTTAGCGGCCAGTTTGTGGCGCGTCCCCAGTGCGATTTGCCGCACCTTGTCCGATTTGGGCAATCGGACAGCGGCCAGCTTTAACCATTTCCAGGCCTGCACATCGTCCTGCGCAAGACCCTCGGCATTCATATACATTTTTCCCAGATTGAATTGCGCATAGGCGGACCCCTGCTCCGCCGCCTTGCTGTACCAGGCGGCCGCCTGGACATCGTCACGCGTAACACCGCTGCCATTGTGCAGCATGAAACCAAGATTGGTTTGCGCCGGGGCATGGCCCTGTGTGGCGGCTTTCTGGTGCCAGGAAAAGGCCTGGGCATCGTCGCGTGGCAAACCGGCGCCCACACGGTAAATCAGCCCCAGGGCGAATTGCGCTTCGGCATTTCCCCGCCCGGCGGCCCTGCCAAACCATTCGGCGGCAAGCGCGTCATCACGTGGCACGCCCGCGCCGCTCTGGTAATAATATCCAAGTGACGTTTGCGCGTAGGCATCCCCCAATTCGGCGGCACGGCGATACCAATAGGCAGATTGGCCAATGTCCCGGGCAACCCCCTTGCCGGTTCGGTACAGGTAGCCCAGCATATTCTGCGAAACCGCGAAGCCCTGTTCTGCCGCCTTGTGATGCCAGTAAAATGCCACCTTGAAATCCTGGGCAACGCCCTCGCCGGTTCGGTACATTTCCCCCAGATTATGTTGCGCCAGCGAATTACCCTTTTCGGCGGCGTACCGGTAGAAGCGTTGCGCCTGGGCATAATCCCGGGTTACACCTTCACCGATCTGGTAATGATATCCAAGATTGCCCTGGGCTTCGGCCAGCCCCTGCCCGGCAGCCTCCTGAAACCATTCGATGGCCTTGCCTGAATCCTGCGGTACGCCCTTGCCGGTACGATATAAATGCCCGAGCATGTTCTGCGCGTGAGCCAGCCCCTGATTAGCGGCCTTGTGATACAGAATCTGCGCCCTTTCATAATCCTGCGGCACGTCAATACCCAACCGGTAGATCTCTGCCAGATTAAATTGGGCAATGGTATTGCCCCGGTCTGCCGCCTTGCGGTGCCAGAACAATGCCTCAACCGGATTGCGCAGGACGCCATCGCCCGTCAGGTAATGATAACCAAGATAGCCTTGCGCCGTTGCATGGCCTTGTTCGGCGGCACGACGATACCAATCAATAGCGGCGGTTAAATCCTGTGGTACACCCTGGCCGGTACGAAACATATAACCGATTTGCGCCTGCGCGGGTGTATGCCCCTGTTCGGCAATGGGGCGCAAATGGCGCACGGCGGCGGCATAATCACCCTGTTGATAGGCGTCAATACCGTCTTCATAAGGGTCCGAACAGGCAGAAACGATGATCAGCAGTAACAGCGCAATTGCGGCATGCGCGCATGGTTTCGCGTATGCCCTCATATTTCCAAAAGTCTGTTTCAGCGCTGAAATGTTTTTTCCTGCGTGTTTATCGGCGCATAGATCGCATGCGCGCGGGTTTCAAACGCCTGCACCATGCGGTGCACGGCCTCGGTGAAAACCAGTTCTATCAGTCTACGGATGATCGGGTTCTGAAATTCGAAATCGATCATAAAGTCAATCAGGCAGCTTGCGTCAGCCTGCGGCAGAAAAACCCAGTGATTGATCAGATGTTTGAACGGCCCGCGCGTGTGGGTCACATCAATTTTCAGGCCCGCGCGGTCGAGCATAACCCGGCTGGTATAGGTACCGCGAAACGCCTTGTAACCGATCACCAGATCGGCTTGCAGCATCTCGCGTCCATCGGCTTGCGTTTCGCGTTGGGTAACACGCGCACCGGCGCACCACGGCAGAAATTCCGCATAGCGCGGAATATCCGCAACCAGATCAAATATCTGCGCGGGCGTAAAGGGCACCGGATGCTGCTGTTCGTGACGTGGCACGATTAACGACCCAATTGCGCCAAACGGGCCGCACGCAGTCGCGCGAAATCATCCCCCGCGTGATAGGACGAACGGGTTAGCGGGCTGGCCGATACCATCAAAAATCCTTTGGCGTAGGCGCTTTCGGCAAGGGCTGAAAATTCATCTGGCGTCACAAAGCGATCAATCGGGTGATGCTTGGCGGTGGGCTGCAAATATTGGCCAATGGTCAGAAAGTCCACATCCGCCGCGCGCAGATCGTCCATCACCTGTAACACTTCCTCGCGGCTTTCGCCCAGACCAACCATGATGCCGGATTTGGTGAACATCGCCGGGTCAATTTCCTTGACCTGCTGCAACAGGCGCAACGAACTGAAATAGCGCGCACCGGGCCGCACGCCTGGATACAGGCGCGGCACGGTTTCCAGATTGTGATTATAAACATCCGGGCGCGCAGTCACGACGCACGCGATCGCACCGGGTTTGCGCAGAAAATCCGGGGTCAGCACCTCAATACTGGTGGCGGGATTTTTATCGCGCACCGCGCCAATGACAGAAGCGAAATGCCCGGCGCCGCCATCCGCCAGATCATCACGATCCACAGATGTGATCACCACATGTGCAAGGCCCAGCCTGTGTACCGCCGCCGCCACGTTAAACGGTTCCAGCCCATCCAGTGGCCCCGGCATGCCGGTACGTACATTGCAAAAGGCGCAGGCGCGAGTACAGGTATCACCCATGATCATCATGGTCGCATGCCCCTTGGCCCAGCATTCGCCAACATTGGGACAGGCCGCTTCCTCGCATACCGTGATCAGCTTATTGTCGCGCATGATCTTGCGCGTGGCTGCATATTCCTTTGAGGTCGGCGCGCGCACCCGCAGCCATTCCGGCTTGCCACGCCGCACCGGCTGATCCGGCTTGTGGGCCTTTTCCGGGTGGCGGGGCTTATCATCCAGCGCGGTAGTCATAAATTCGAGAATCCTCTGGCGAGACAGCTATACGCCCTATATATACATCCGATAGCCAATTGTCGATTTTGCGCGGAACATCCTTACAAACCGTTGCTGTCACCGTCACTTGAAATCACATTGCAGCGCCACGCCTGCACCGGCAGAGGCCAGGCCGCCACCGCCTGTGGCGACGCATCGGGTGCCATCGGCGAATTTATACATGCACATTTGCAGCGCGGAGCCTGAGCCATAGGTAACACATTCATCCGCCGCCCGGGGCATTGGCGACTGGGCTTGCGCACGATCCGCCAGCATCGGATAAGATGCCGCAAGAACTCCGATCAGGCATGACGCGGTAGCAATGATCCAGGTTTTACTGTTTTTCATACGTTAACCTCTCTATCTACCTTCTTAAATGCTAACAGATTCTGGTGAGAAGACCGTGCCCAATCTAACATCTGAGTCAGACAAGGCCCTGGTGCTGTTTTCGGGCGGGCAGGACTCAACTGTCTGCCTGGCCTGGGCGTTACAGCGTTATGAGGTGGTTGAAACCATCGGGTTTGATTACGGCCAGCGGCACCGGGTTGAACTGGACTGTCGCCCCCGGATTTTGGCGCAATTGCGGGATAATTTTGCTTGGGCGAGTGGCTTGGGCGCAGACCATCTGATTGATCTGAAAGTGCTGGGCGAGATCAGCGCCACCTCGCTCACGCAGGATATGACCATCGAGATGGCCGAAAACGGCCTGCCCAATACATTCGTTCCGGGACGTAATCTGCTGTTTCTGACGCTCGCGGCGGCGGTTGCCTACCGGCGCGGCATCGACGCGCTGATCGGCGGCATGTGCGAGACGGATTATTCGGGCTATCCAGACTGCCGCAATGACACCCTACAGGCCCTGCAAAAGGCCGTAAGCCTTGGCATGGACAGGCCTTTTTCGTTTATGACCCCCTTGATGTGGCTGGACAAGGCCGACACCTGGGCGCTGGGTGAGGAATTGGGCGGCCCCCCATTCACGGAATTAGTGTGCGAACATAGCCATAGCTGCTATATGGGCGCGCGTGCGCAGCGCTTTGACTGGGGTTATGGCTGTGGCGAATGCCCGGCCTGCCAGTTGCGGGCAAAGGGTCACACCGCCTGGCAAGGCGCCTGAATTCATTCTGTTACGATTAAAGCAAGTCCATGACCTATTCGGTAAAGGAAATTTTTTATACCCTGCAAGGCGAAGGCTTGAATGCCGGTCGTCCGGCGGTATTTTGCCGCTTTGCAGGATGCAATTTATGGAGCGGGCGCGAGCAGGACCGGGCCACTGCCCAATGCCGCTTTTGCGATACAGACTTTGTGGGCACCGATGGAACCGGCGGCGGCAAATTCGATACGCCCGAAGCGCTGGCAAAGGCAGTGCGCAACAAATGGCCCGCCGATAATGATGCCAGGGCTTTTGTCGTATGCACCGGTGGCGAACCGCTGCTGCAAATGGATGCGGTGCTGATTGACGCCCTGCATGCAGCGGGTTTTGAAATCGCTGTTGAGACCAACGGCACGCTGGAGCCAGCCCCGGGAATTGACTGGATATGTGTCAGCCCAAAATCCACCGCCGCGCTGCAACTGCTCAAGGGCGATGAACTGAAACTTGTTTATCCGCAACAGGACGCGCCGCCGGAAAAATTTGAAAAACTGGATTTCACTTATTTTCAGCTACAGCCCATGGATGGACCTGATCGCGCCCGCAACACGGAACTGGCGACGGCCTATTGCCTGGCGCATCCAAAATGGCGATTAAGCCTGCAAACCCATAAGTTCATCGGAATTCCATAATGTATGAGATCAGCAAACAATTTTATTTTGATGCGGCGCATTTCATGCCGCATATGGCCCAAGGTCACGCCTATCGCCAGATGCACGGCCATTCGTTTCATGTGCAAATCACCATTCAGGGAACCCCACACCCGCAAACCGGATGGGTCATGGATTTTGAAGCACTGGAAACAATCATTGCAGAAGTGCGATTGGAACTCGATCACCGCATGCTCAATGAAATTGACGGCCTTGCCACGCCCACGCTGGAAAATATTTGCGCGTGGTTCTGGCGGCGGCTTGCAAACACCGTGCCCGGCCTTGCGCGCATTACCGTTGCGCGCCCATCCGTTGGGCAAAGCTGCACCCTGACGGCCTGATTTTATTTTTTTGTGTCATTGCGAGCGAAGCGTGGGAATACAGAGTCACACGGGAAATCCAGATTTTTTTAAGCTGGATTGGCACGCTTAGCTAGCAAAGAAACCAAAAAATAAAATAAAGC
>CAMTVX010000026.1:0-83532 GCA_947085295.1 uncultured Alphaproteobacteria bacterium
AGCGCGGCGGCAAGACGCTGAACACGCCTGGCTTTGTCGAGCAGGCGGCACATATGCTGGAACGTTTCAAAGGCATGTCGCTATCTGGCGGCAATATCCGTCAATGCGCCTGTTATCTGACGGGTGAACAGGTGGGGCCCGGATTTTTTAATATTCTGCGTTTTGAAATTCAGGATAAGCACGGCTTTCTGCATCATGCCTATAATCAGAAAATGAATCTTGTGCTGGCCCCGCAAGAAAAAGGCGCGGCTGCAACGAATATTTTCCTTGGCAAGCAGCAGGAAGAATTGGCGGATTTCGACGCCAAAACTTCAAAAATAAATTTAGAAGGCTAAACCGCCAAAGCGATCAACGCGAATAAAATTCGACGATCAGATTGGGTTCCATCACTACAGGATAGGGAACATCGGTTAATAGCGGGGTGCGCACAAACACCGTCTTCAATGCGCGATTGTCGACATTGAGATAATCCGGCACCTGGCGTTCAGCTGATTCCAGCGCTTCCAGAACCATGCCGAGCTGACGGGATTTTTCACGAATTTCAACGACATCGCCTTCACGCACCCGATAGCTTGGGATGGTGACGCGTGATCCATTGACCGTGACATGGCCGTGGCTGACAAACTGGCGCGCCGCAAAAACGGTGGGCACGAATTTGGAGCGATAGACAATCGCATCGAGGCGGCGTTCCAGCAAGCCGATCAGATTTTCACCGGCATCGCCGCGCACCCGCACAGCTTCTTCGTAAATGCCGCGAAACTGCTTTTCACTGATATTGCCGTAATAGCCTTTCAGTTTCTGTTTGGCGCGCAACTGAATGCCGAAATCCGACAGTTTGGTTTTGCGGCGCTGTCCATGCTGGCCCGGGCCATATTCGCGCTTGTTCAGCGGGCTTTTGGGCCGACCCCACAGGTTTTCACCCAGACGACGGTCGATCTTGTGCTTGGATTGTTGCCGCTTCGACATTAACTATTTCCCGGACCTTGTTAGCTGCATGGTTAGCTGCATGATCAAAATGGGCCGCACCTGATCAGGCGGGCCCGCAATTCGGGCGTAATATACGCACAAAAGCCCAACTGTCAAACCTTATCCCCGGTAATCTTTCGGATCAGGGATGGAAAGCCACAAGACATACGCTGTAATGCCGATCATCATCACCAAAGCCACAATAAACGGCACTTCCGGAGCAAAATGATACAGCGCCGCGCCCAGCAGCGGGCCAAGGCCAAAGCCCAGCGATCCTGCCGACATGCTGATCCCGGCCAGGCCGCCCTGCTCATAGGGGGCAACCTTCAGACTGGCCGCCGCCGCATTGCCAGGCTGACTGAAACCCAGCCCCAGCCCCACCAGCACCATCCCCACCAAAAGCGGAATCAGGGTCGATGAAATGATCAGCACCACAACCCCCACAACGACCGATGGCGCACCAAAACGCAGCAGGACCCGGGGCGTGAGATGAAACGGGCGGATAATCAGGAACTGCGCCCCCATGGTCACCACCGCCATCAGCGCCAGCGCAATACCAACCCGGTTGGCGGTCTGGGCGGCCGTCAGGTGCAGCACGTCCTGAAAATAAAACCCGCCGACCTGATGCACCGTCGCCATCACATAGGACGTGAAAAAATTGATAATCAGATAGGGCCGGATGCGCGGGTCGGTAAAGTGCAGCTTTTTCATGCCGGGCGGGGCCACACGCACAGGCGGTTCCGGCAGGAACATCCAGATCAGCGTGGCGCTGACAATTGCCACCAGTGCCGCCACATATAAAGGCGCAATCAGGCTGATCAGCACCATAGCGCCCCCCACGGCGGGTCCAAGGATGGATCCCAGGCCAAACGCGGCATTTTGCAGCGCGATGCCCGATGTGCGCTCTTCCGGCGTGGTTGTTACCACCACAAAGGATTGTGATGCCGGGAAAACCCCGCTGGCCACCGCCGCAAACGCCATCCGGGTCAGCAGCATTAATGGATACACAAACAAAATCGGCAGCCAGCCATGCAGTCCGGCCTCAACCACCGCCGCAAACGCCATTGTGGTGACAGCATAGCCGATCAGGCCGATGATCATCACCTTGCGCCGCCCCATGCTTTCGCAGCGCCGCCCCCAGAACGGCCCGCCAAAAAAGAACATGGCCGCAGTCAGCGCCGATATCAGCCCGACCTGAATTTCCATCAGCCCCAGCTCGCGCCCGATGGGGGCCAGCACCGCCAGGGTGACCGAACGCCCAATGCCCACCGACAACAGCCCGCCAAACAGCAGCCAGTGCGCCCAGGGGGGCACTTGAAATGCTTGCGGGGCCACCGGGGTTTCTGCGGATTTGCTTATGGGGCTATCTGGGGGCACGTGGGTTAATTCTAATTGCGAGTCGGTATGACCATACACCGGGGTGTCGGGAAATAATCAGATTTTTTGCATGTTGGCGGCGATCCATTGAGCAAGGTCCGGCTCGTTTAATTCGCCGCTGGCAAGCGTTACGATAATCTGAATGGCGTCCAGCGGGGTAGCCGTCAGGCGGTAGCCATTAATTGCCAGGAACAGGCCAAGAGATAAAAAGGCGGCGCGCTTGTTACCATCTACAAACGGATGGTTTTTCGCCAGACCAAAAGCGTAGGACGCCGCCAGGTCGGTAACCGTGCAATCTGAAATATAGGCAAATGTGTTTTGCGGTCTGGCCAGTGCAGAATCCAGCAGCCCCTCGTCGCGCATTCCGCGCGCGCCGCCAAACGCCGCCAGACTTTCCTCATGCAACAGGAGTAACGCCTTTTTACTGATCCAGCATGGATCAAGACTCATTTGGCCAGTGCTTTGAAGGTGTCACGGTACTGCTTCATAAAGTCCCGCCCCGCCGCAAGCTGTTCGTCAATCGCGGGATCAAACGGCGTCAGCAGATAGCCCTCCGCCGTCTCGATGGCGTACAGTATATCGCCCTTTTCCACCTTCAGCCGGGTCAGCATCTCTTTTGGGATAACGGCCCCGGTCGAAGTGCCGATTGCCGTGAGTTTAAGGGTGGCCATGAAGCGCTCCTGATTATAATTATGTTTATAATAATGTTATAGGATGTAATTTACAAGAGAATTAATATAAACATTATAATTTTGAGTGAATCGAAACCATGGAATATCGTACAGAGGTGTCAGCCGTGCGGGCTTTCCTGAAAGCGCCGTCCGAAACTTTTCCTGACGCTCTCGTGGCGGCTGGGGGCTATGAGTAGAATAAACATAAGCTGGTTATGGCACCCAAATGTTTTGAGTTTGGTGTCAGTGTTTGTCTTCGCCGCGCATAATTTTGAAGAAATATTGACAATGCCAGAATGGCTGGAAACGGCCGGTCTTCCTTCCTTCGTTCATGGCCTCTACGGCAATGGCGTGTTTTTCGTGGCGGCAATTATTCTGGTGGTGATTTATTTTGCTGTGGTTCTGCTTCAGGTGCTGCGTCCTGGGCCTGTTTTTTTTAACATTTTTTTATTGGCTTTTTCGGCCATTGCGGCAAATGCGCTGGGTACGATTTTAGCGAGCATCATGCGCTACGCTTATACACCGGGGCTGTGGACTTCGGTCTTTGTCATTCTGCCGTTCAGCGCGGTGTTTTATTATCAGACGGCGCGCAGGCAAGAAGCAGGCTGGACAAAAATCGCCCTGGTGTTTTTAGCCGGTTTTTTAATTCAGCCGCCAATCACAATGACGACTTTGTGGATGGCCAGAGCCTTTTTGCTTTAAGTTGACACACTATGGCGTCATTGCGAGCGAAGCGCGGCAATCCAGAGTCACAAACAAAGGCCTTTGCGTGAGACTCTGGATTGCCACGCCACTACGTGGCTCGCAATGACGATGTGGTTATGAGCAAACCCAAAATCACCTGCCATCACCCCCCTCTTTCTTCCTCCGTGCCGTTGAGAGCGACGTGACCACGCCGCGTAATGCGCGGACTTCCTGTTCCATCATGTTGGCGCGCATGAAAATGTTGCGCAGGTTGCGCACCATGGCGGGGCGTTTTTCGGGGGGGAACAGAAAGCCGGCCACGTCCAGTTCGCGTTCGAGATGTTCGAACAGGCCGACCAGTTCGGCGTTATTGGCGGGCCAGGTGTGGCCGGGATCAAGAATTTCGGGCGGGGTTGCATCCGCCGACTTGAACCATTCATAACCGATTAGCAGCACCGCCTGCGCCAGATTGATGGAGGTGAAACGCGGATCGACCGGAATGCGCAGCACGGCCTGCGCCAGGGCGACATCGTCATTTTCAAGGCCTGAGCGTTCGGGCCCGAACAGGATGCCGCAGCGCAGGCCCTGTGCGGTTTTTGCGCGCATCAGACTTGCGCTGGCTTCTGCTGTTACAACGGGTTTCAGCAATTCACGCAGCCGCGCGGTGGTGGCGACCAGATAATGCATGTCGGCCACCGCATCGGCGACGGTGTCGAACAGTTGCGCTTCTTCCAGCACCCAGTCAGCGCCCGATGCCGCCTTGATGGCCCATTCATTCGGCCAGCCTTCGCGCGGCGCAACGATGCGCAGATCGGTCAGACCGAAATTCGCCATCGCACGCGCCGCCATGCCAACATTCTGGCCCAGTTGCGGGCGCACCAGAATGACAGAGGGCGGCGTTAACGCTGCACTCACGGTTTGGCACCGTCGCGATACAGCTTGTAGATGATGCTGTCGAGCAACGCTTCGAACGACGCATCAACAATATTTTCCGACACGCCCACGGTGAACCAGCGTTCGCCCTTGCCGTCGCGGCTTTCGATCATCACGCGCGTCACCGCACCCGTGCCACCCGTCAGGATACGAACTTTATAATCCGCCAGTTCCAGATCATCGATGTAACGGGAATAGCGCCCCAGATCCTTGCGCAGCGCGCGGTCCAGCGCATTGATCGGGCCATTGCCTTCTTCATAGGAACGGAAAATTTCACCATCAATGATGATCTTGGCCGTGGCCTCGGACACGGTGATCATTTCGCCCCTGGCGTTATGGCGGCGCTCCACCCCGACGCGATAGCTGTCCACCTTGAAATATTCCGGAATTTCTCCCAGCAGGCGGCGCACCAGCAGCTCGAACGAGGCCGTCGCGCCATCGTAGGAATAGCCCAGAAATTCCCGTTGCTTGACGATTTCCAGCAGCCGGTTCAGGCGTTTGTCTTTTGGATCGGCGATGATGCCGATGGTTTCCAGCTCGGCGATCAGGTTGGATTTTCCCGCCTGATCCGACACCAGAATGCGGCGCTGATTGCCAACAGTTTCCGGCGCGACATGCTCATAGGTTCTGGAATTTTTCGCCATCGCCGAAACATGCAGCCCGCCTTTATGCGCAAAGGCCGACGCGCCGACATAGGCGGCATGGCGATTGGGCGGGCGGTTGAGAATTTCATCAATGGTATGCGAAATACTGCTGAGCCTTTTCAGCGCCGCTGGTGTGATGCCGGTCTCAAACTTGTCGGCGTAATCGGATTTCAGCATCAGTGTTGGAATAATCGAGGTGAGGTTGGCGTTGCCGCAACGCTCGCCCAGGCCGTTGATGGTGCCCTGCACCTGACGCACCCCGGCACGGATTGCGGCCAGAGAATTGGCGACCGCATTTTCGGTGTCATTGTGTACATGAATGCCAAGACTGCTTCCCGGAATATGCTTCACCACTTCGCCGACGATGCGTTCCACTTCATGTGGCAGGCTACCGCCATTGGTGTCGCACAACACCACCCAGCGCGCGCCCGCCGCATGGGCAGCGCGGATACATTGCAGCGCGTAATCCGGGTTGGCCTTATAGCCATCAAAGAAATGTTCGGCGTCAAACAGCGCCTCATGGCCGCGCTTCGCGACCAGCGCGATGGAATCCGAAATCGCTTCGAGATTTTCATCGCGCCCGACCTGCAACGCCACATCGACATGAAAATCCCAGGTCTTGCCGACGAGGCATACGGCTGTGGCGGCACTGCCCAGCACGGCCGTCAGATCGGGATCGTTTTCGGCGCTGCGTCCCACGCGCCTGGTCATGCCGAAGGCGGTGAATTTCGCGTGTGCAAGCTTTGGCGGCGCCGCAAAGAAGGCCGTGTCAGTGGGATTGGCGCCGGGCCATCCACCCTCGACATAATCCAGCCCCAGTTCATCGAGCAGTTTGGCGATCAGCAGTTTATCCTCGACGCTGAAATCCACGCCCTGGGTTTGCGCACCGTCGCGCAGTGTGGTGTCATAAAGAGTGATGCGTTCGCGCGCGCTCATGACAGCACCCTCCATGTTGTGCCGGACGGCCCGTCTTCCAGTTGAATGCCGCGCCCCACCAGTTCATCCCGGATGCGGTCCGCCTCGGCGAAATTCTTCGCCTTTCGGGCCGCTATGCGGGCATCGATCAGCGCCTGAATTTCCGCTTCATCCAGTACCTGTTCCTCCGCCTCATCTAGTTCCTGTTCCTTTGAAGCCACATCAGTCAAAGTCCCACTAGGGCGAAGAGATATATTTATATGGCCCTTTAGCGCCCCCGGCGGACGCCAGTGGAACCATTGCTCTGCGGTCATGGCGAACAGGCCCAGCAGAAATTCGCCGCCTGCGCGCAACTGTTTTGCAGCATCGGGCGCACCCTGGCTTGCGGCATGGGCCAGTCTGTGCATTTCCGCGATGGCCAGCGGCGTGTTCAGATCATCTTCCAGCGCGTCGCGCACCGTTTGGGGAATATCCTGGGCTGTCGCCGTCACCCCATCCACCAGCCGGTACCAGGTATCCAGCACGGTTTTCACTTCGCGCGTTCCTGCATCAGTCCAGTCAAAGGGTTGCCGGTAATGGGTTGATAATATTTGCAGCCGCAAGACTTCGCCCGGCGCTTTTTGCAGCAATTGATGCACGGTGCGGAAATTGTCTTCTGATTTGGACATTTTTTTGCCGTCCACCATCAGATAGCCATTGTGCATCCAATAGGCGGCGAAAGTGCCGGGACCATTGGCGCAGGTGCTTTGCGCGACTTCGTTTTCATGGTGCGGAAAAATCAGATCAATGCCGCCGCCATGAATATCAAACGACGCGCCCAGATGCGCCAGGCTCATGGCCGAGCATTCAATGTGCCAGCCGGGGCGCCCGAACCCCCACGGGCTGTCCCATCCCGGCGTCTGCGCATCAGACGGTTTCCACAGCACGAAATCCATTTCATCGCGTTTATAGGGCGCGACTTCCACCCGCGCGCCGGCCAGCATCTCCTTGATGTCGCGGCCGGACAGGCGGCCATATTCCGGCATGCTCGGCACACTGAACAATACATGCCCATCGGCGGCGTATGCATGACCCCCGGCGATCAGACTTTCGATCATGGCAATCATTTGTGTGATATGCGCAGTGGCGCGCGGCTCCACATCCGGCGGCAGGGCGTTCAGCGCGGCCATATCGGCATGAAACTGATCGGTGGTGCGCGCGGTGATTTCTGTAATCGAAACATTTTCATCGCGCGCGCGCGCATTGATCTTGTCATCCACGTCGGTGATGTTGCGGGCATAGGTCACATGGTCCGCGCCATAAATCAGCCGCAACAGCCGCGCCAAAGTATCAAACACCACCACCGGGCGCGCATTGCCAATATGGGCGAAATCATAGACCGTCGGGCCGCACACATACATACGCACATTGGCCGCATCCAGGGGCACGAAATCCTGTTTCGTCCGGGTCTTTGAATTATACAGTTTCAGTGCCATTTCAATTCCAATTCCATCACGCGCAATTTACGCCCAGTTGCTGGCCGCTTGCGGTTCTTGGTATGGAGAGGGAATATAAGAACGGCGCGGCAAGCTGGAGCTAGCCGATAATAATCATACAATAGTGATTACAGGTGTGCGCCATTAACAAGTTCCAGGATTACGCCGTTTCGCCCCGCAACAGGGCATGCGCCCGCTTGGGTCCGATGAATAGTAGCAGGCTTTTCATTTCGGGTCCATGACCAAGACCGGTCAGCGCGAGGCGCAGCGGCATGAACAGATCGCGCCCCTTGCGCCCGGTCTGGGCCTTTAGCGCATTGGTCCAGGCCCCCCAGGTGGCGTCGGTGAAATCGGCCTGGGGCAGCAGGGCCGCAGCAACGGCCAGAAATTCGGCCTCGGTAATCACCGGGGTGATGGGGCCATTTACCACCTCCCACCAGATCGCGGCTTCGGGAAAGCGGACCAGATTGGCTCGCACCATGTCCCAGAACGCCGCCCCCCCGCCAACGCCCAGCGCCTTCAGCCGGGGTTCTGCCACCGCAAACGGCATGGCGTGCAGGATGCGCTCATTCATCGGGCCCAGATCATTGGGATCGAACTTGACGCTGGCGCGGCCAATATGGGTGATATCGAACCCCGCCACCAGTTCATCCATGCGCTGGCGCGGCTCCACCGGGTCAGACGTACCCAGACGCGCCAGCAGGCTGTTCAGCGCCATCGGCTCCAGTGCGTCTTCGCGCAGGCTTTCAACACCCAGCGATCCCAGCCGTTTGGAAAGTCCTTCGCCGCCCGCACCTGTCAGCATCGGGAAATGCCCGAACACCGGTACGCACGCACCCATCACCTTGAACAATTGAATCTGCACCGCAGTATTGGTCAGATGATCTTCGCCCCGGATGACATGGGTAACGCCCAGATCAATATCATCGCAAATGCTGGGCAGGGTATAGAGCGGCTGGCCATCGGCGCGCACCAGCACCGGGTCCGACAGATTTTGCGTGTGGATCGCCACATCACCATGCACCAGATCGCGCCAGGCCACCGTTTCATGGGTCAGCGCAAAACGCCAGTGCGGGGCAACGCCCTTATCCGTATACGCCTGTTTTTGCGCATCGGTCAGTTTCAGCGCCGCGCGGTCATAGACCGGCGGTTTGCCGCGCCCCAGTTGCACCTTGCGTTTCAGGTCCAGTTCTTCTGACGTTTCATAACAGGGATAGAGCAGGCCCCGCGCCTTCAGATCATCTATCGCCGCGCCATAGCGCGCCATGCGTTCGGACTGGCGCATAAAAGCGTCATGCGTCAGCCCCAGCCACGCCAGATCCTTGAGAATGCCGTCTTCAAATTCTTTGGTGGAACGCTCCCGGTCCGTATCATCAATGCGCAGCACAAATTTTCCGTTATGCGCGCGCGCGAAAAGATAATTCACCAGCGCGGTGCGGATATTTCCAACATGCAACCGCCCGGTAGGACTGGGCGCAAAACGCACGGTGACGGTCATGACAGGGGACCACGGCGTGGGCAAAATCTGGTGTGACGCATATTAATTTCTCTACAGAATATTATTTCTATTACGTGGCTTGCGATAAAACTTCCGCTACCCAGGCGTTGATACTTTTGCCGGAGGCCTCTGCCAACATCGCGGCCCGCGCATGCAGTTCCGGCGGCACGCGCAGCATCAGTTTTCCCGAATAGGGTTTCTGCGGCTTGCGCCCGAGTTTTTCCGACATGGCGGTATAGTCATCGACAGCCTCTTCAAAAGCGCACACCAGATCATTCACGGTTTCGGCATGGAATGTCACAATGTCTGCAATACCGGCGATGCGCCCGAAAAAAATGCGGTCTTCCGCATCAAAGGTAATTTGCGCCGCATAGCCTTTATGGGTCAGGGTTTTGCTCATGCGATGGTTCCTGTCAGATGTAAAAATTCCCGCGCCGCGCGTATCTGATAGCGCCTTGCGTGCTTGTCCGGATGCGGGCGGTGAAAGTCAGCGCGCACCCCGTTAATTACGAAAGCAACCCGCGATCCGTCGCCTTCCACCTTTTGCGCACCGAGTGCTACAAACAATGCTTCCAGCTTGCGCCATTCCAGCGCTGCTGGAACCGGATTGGCAAAAATCGCGGCCAGGGTTTTGCGGTGCGCATTGTTCATACATGACAGAAATAGGCTATTTTAATCCATAATGCAATCATTTTTTGATATCATTGCGATTTTATGCCCCTAACGGAAACAGTTGCGTCACATGGCCCATTTTGCGTCCCGGGCGGGGCGCGTCCTTGCCGTAGAGATGCAGGCAGGCGCCGGGTGCGCGTGCAAGTGTGGCCCAGTCCTTGACGTCATCACCGATCAGATTGCGCATTTGCGCGTTACTGTGGCGTGCGGGATCGCCCAGCGGCCAGCCGCAGATGGCGCGGATATGCTGTTCAAACTGACTGATAGCGCAGGCATCCAGTGTCCAGTGCCCGGAATTATGCACGCGCGGCGCAAATTCATTCACCGCCAGCGTACCATCACGCAGAACAAAAAATTCCACACCGATGACGCCCACATATTCCAGCTCGTCAAGAATGCGGGTGGTCAGCGCTCTGGCCGTTTCTGCAATATCCTGACTAATTGCCGCAGGCACGCGGCTGATATCCAGAATGCCGTTGCGATGCATATTTTCGGGTGGATCATAACAGGCGGCCACACCGTCCAGCCCGCGCGCGGCAATGACGGAAATTTCCCGTTCAAAATCCACAAAACCTTCCAGAATGGCCGGGGCATTGTGCATCTGTGTCAATGCGCCTGCGACATCGGCGGGGGTACGCAATACCGCCTGGCCGCGCCCGTCATAGCCCAACCGCCTGGTTTTCAGAATGGCCGGCAGGCCGATTTGCACCACGGCCTGGCTCAGCGCCGCCGCATCATCCACCTGCGCATAGGGCGCCGTGGCAATATTCAGAGTACGGAGGAAATTTTTTTCCGTCAGGCGGTCCTGTGAAATGCGTAACGGGGCAATGCCGGGTCGCACCGCAACCTTTGTGGCGATGCGTTCCACACAGGCCACCGGGACATTTTCAAATTCATAGGTGACGACATCGACGCTGGCGGCAAATTTATCGCACGCCGTTACGTCCTCATATTCAGCGAGCGTGATGGTGTCGCAGACATGGCTGCCGGGATTATCACCGGGCGGGCAGAAAATATGCGACTTCAGCCCCAGCCGCGCCGCCGCCAGCGCCAGCATGCGGCCCAACTGACCGCCGCCCAAAATGCCAATATTGCTGCCGGGGGGAAGTACCACGATCAGGCCTTGTCAGAAGGGTGCGTCGCCACCGTCTGGGTTTGCTTTGTGCGCCATGCATCCAGCCGTTTGGCCAGCGCCGGATCATGCAGCGCCAGAACGGCGGCGCCCAGTAATGCGGCGTTGACCGCGCCCGCCTCACCAATCGCCAGTGTCCCCACAGGAATGCCCGCCGGCATCTGAACGATGGATAAAAGGCTGTCCTGTCCTTTAAGAATTTTACTTTCAATTGGCACACCAAAAACCGGCAGGGGGGTAAGTGCGGCCGTCATGCCCGGCAGATGCGCCGCGCCGCCAGCGCCAGCGATGATGATGTGCAGGCCCCGCTCGCGCGCGGATTTGGCATAGGCATATAAGCGATCCGGGGTGCGGTGCGCCGAAACGATGCTGGTCTCAAAAGGCACTTTTAGCGCCTTCAGCGTGTCAGCCGCATGGCGCATGGTGGCCCAGTCAGACTGGCTGCCCATGATAATCCCGATCAGCGGTACGGTTTTGGCCATTGCGGGCGCTCCTTTGGCGCGGAAAGCCGGGGATTATAGGGGCCGCCTGCTTTTACGCAAGGTAAGATCGCGAATCTACAGCTATATTTCCACATCTCGTTAATACATTTTCGATAATGTTTTGTTTACACTTGGCCTAGAGTAACGCTGGTGCTTAGGTAGATGATATGAAAATTAGCGATTCAAAACCGGTTGCGGGCGTGCGCAGTGCTTCCGTAGCGGCGACGGCCAGGGTGCGCCCCGGGCAAACCGCCGCCACACATGGCCCCGGCGATTCAGCCACCGTCATGGGCATACCCGAAGCCGAATTTACGCCAAAGGTGCGTGACGCGATTATGAGCCTGATGCAGGAAGTGGATCGTTTCCGTCAGGAGCTGGAGCGGGCCACCAAACGCATCGATCATCTGGAAAAACTGGCCGAAAATGACGCGCTGACACCGGTTTTGAACCGGCGTGGATTTATACGTGAAATGACCCGCGTAAAAAGTTTTGTGGATCGCTACAGTACGCCTGCCGCGCTGGTGTTTTTTGATCTGAATAATTTCAAGCCGGTCAATGACAGGTTCGGCCACGCCGCAGGCGATCAGGTGTTGCAACGCGTGGCGGAGTTGCTGGTGGAAAATACCCGCGATTCCGATGTTGTCGGGCGGCTGGGCGGGGATGAATTTGGCGTGATCCTGGTCAATAGCAGCGCCGATGTGGCCGCCGTGAAAGCGCAAAAGCTGGCGGATTCCATCGCCGCTCAAAAATTTGAATCGGATGGAGAATCCTATACAATTTCGGCATCCTATGGCACGCATATCTTTGAACCCGGCGATGATCCCGCACAGGCGCTGGCCAAGGCAGACGAAGCCATGTACGCATCAAAACGCCAGCGCAAGACGCCATAATTTTTTATAATCTGTTTACGGATGATCCAGATCATGACTGCCGCGCCCGATCATCCTTATCTGCGCTTTCCCGGCGCACCGCCGGTGGGCACGCAATTATGCCGGCTGGATGATCTGCCGAAAGATGGCGCGAAGGGCTTTCTGTTCGGTGAAGACGTCAGGCGTTTCGATATGTTTGTCGTGTGGCGCGGTGGCAAGCTGCTGGCCTATGTCAATGATTGCCCGCATGCCCATACGCCGCTGGATTATATGCCGGACCGTTTCTATAATCTGGAAAAATCACATTTACTGTGTGGCACGCATGGCGCGCTGTTTCGCGTTAATGACGGGCATTGTGTCGCCGGACCGTGCAAGGGCAAAAATCTGACGGCGGTGCCGGTGCATCTGGACGGGGATATGATCTGCATCGGCTGATCGTTGTATGACTGCGCGTCGCGAAACTGTAATATGCTCTCTGTATAAAGCGCGCAAATGGAACGGGGAGACAGGCGATGCAGGCAGACCGGGATGGTTCAGAAATTGGCGCACTGATCGCGCAACGCATTAGCCGGCGTACTGTTCTGGGGGGCATGGCGATGGTGTTTGTCGGCACCAGCGCAATGTCATGGCGCAGCGCATTGGCACAGGGCGCGTCCAGCCTGGCATTTGAGGAATTGCCGCGCGGGCTGGATACAAATTTTCATGTGGCGCCTGCGCATTCGGCACAGGTTCTGATCCGCTGGGGTGATCCGGTTTATGCGGATGCGCCTGCATTTGATTCGATGGCGCAGACTGCGGCGGCGCAGGAACGGCAGTTTGGTTACAATAATGATTTTGTGGCCTTCATGCCATTGCCACATACCTCAAAAATATCCGGCCACGGCCTGTTATGCGTCAATCATGAATTCACCAATGCACGAATGATGTTTCCGGGTCTGACAACAGCGATTCAGGCAAAACTTGAAGGCGCCGTCGGCGTTACAGCTCAGACACTGCTGGGCCAGATGCCAGATCTTAGCCGTGAACAGGTGGAAATCGAAATGGCGGCGCATGGGCATTCCGTCGTGGAAATAAAACTTCACAATGGGACGTGGAAAGTCATTGCAGATAGCCCGTTTAATCGCCGCTTCAGCATGCTGTCCACGCCCATGCGTCTTTCTGGCCCGGCAGCGGGGCATGCGCGGCTAAAAACCTCTGCCGATCCGGCGGGAACGAAAGTAATTGGTACACTGAATAATTGTGCGGGTGGCGTTACCCCCTGGGGCACCGTGTTAGTCGCTGAAGAAAATTTCAATTTCTATTTTTCGGGGGATCCCTCTGCCGGACGTGAGGCGGATAATCATGCCCGATATGGCATTAATGGAAATCCGCTGTTTCAGTGGGCGCGGTTTCACGACCGGTTTAATGTTGAAAAAGAACCCAACGAGCCAAACCGTTTTGGCTGGGTAGTGGAAATTGATCCGTATAATTCGCGCGCGGTTCCGGTAAAGCGAACAGCCCTTGGCCGGTTCAAGCATGAGGCGGCAACCGTTACCATTGCACCCGATGGCCGCGCGGTGGTTTATTCCGGTGATGATGAACGTTTTCAGCACGTCTATCGCTATGTCAGTGCCGGAAAATATGAGGAAAAAAATCGCGAGGCCAATCTGGGTCTGCTGGATGATGGCGTGTTGTCCGTTGCAAAATTCGAGGTCGATGGCCGTCTGATCTGGCTGCCGCTGGTCTGGGGCAAGGGGCCGCTGACGCAGGAAAATGGCTTTGGCAGTCAGGCCGACGTGCTGATCGAAACAAGGCGTGCCGCTGAATTACTGGGGGCCACCAAAATGGACCGCCCGGAAGATATTGAGACCAACCCGGTTACGGGGCATGTCTTTCTGGTATTGACCAAAAATGACAAACGCACGCAGGCGCAAATCGACGCCGCCAATCCGCGCGCAAATAATGCCTTTGGACATATTCTGGAACTGGTGCCGCCGGGGGCAGGCGCGGCGCTGGATCATGCGGCGGATGAATTTCGCTGGGATATATTCCTGCTGGCCGGGGATCCGGAAGATGTGGGCGCGGGGGCGCGGTATCATTCACAGACCAGTACGGATGGCTGGCTGACCACACCGGATAATATCGCCTTTGATACAAGGGGGCGGATATGGATTGCCACGGATGGCGCCAATGATAATGGCTTTGCCGATGGGTTATGGGCCAGTGATGTGGAGGGGCCGGGACGCGCGCTGACCCGGCATTTTCTGGCTGCACCGCGCGGCGCGGAAATGTGTGGCCCGTGCTTTACGCCGGATGACACCACGCTGTTTGTCGCCGTGCAGCATCCGGGGCAGGAACCGGGATCGACATTCGATGCGCCCTCCACCCGCTGGCCGGATTTCGATGATGCGATGCCACCGCGACCGGCCATTGTCGCCATTACCGCAAAGGGCAAGCCCATCGGCGGTTAAATCAGGTAAACTTCGCAGATGCGCCAGGCTAATTAATGCGCTAGGATTCCTTTTTCGCCGTCAGTGACGCGATCATCCTGCGCAACGAGGCCTCGTGAACACAGAACAGTTGGTACCATCGGAGGTCAGTTTCGAGAGCGGCGGAGAAGTCTGCCGCGCCTGGCACTTTCTTCCACAGAATCAAAATATGGAAAAATATAACCGCGCGCCCTGCATCGTCATGGGTCATGGCTTTGGCGCCACCCGGGACTGCGGGCTGGTTCCCTATGCGCGGCGCTTTGCAGCGGAAGGCATGCATGTCGTTATTTTCGATTATCGGCATTTCGGGGCAAGCGACGGCGAGCCACGGCAATTAATCTCGATACAAAAACAGTTGCAGGACTGGACTGCGGCCACAGAATTTTCGCGTGAAATTCAGGGTGTTGATCCGTCGCGCGTTGCGTTATGGGGTTCGTCATTTTCCGGTGGCCATGTCGTCTGGACGGCTTATTTTGATCGCCGCGTGGCGGGGGTTATTTCGCAATGCCCCGCGCTGGACGGGGTTTCGATACTTAAAGCCTATTTGCGATATGCCGGCATTATGCCAGGGCTGCGTCTGCTGAGCGCGGCAATTAATGACAAAGTTCGTGGGCTGTTAAAACGACAGCCTAAAATGCTGCCTATTATTGGTCTGCCGGGAAGTTTGGCGATTATGACGAGCGCGGATGCTGAACCGGGCTACCGTGCCATTGCGCCTGCTGACTGGCGCAATGAAACGCCCGCACGTGTTGCGCTGGACTTTCCGTTTTATCGCCCGATCAGATATTTATACGGACTTACCTGCCCGCAATTGCAGCAGCAGTGTCTGCGCGATGTAATTGCGCCACCTATTGCCATTGATCTGAGCAAACAGCCGCGTGGCCGGAAAAATATTATTGTCCGAACTTATGATTGCGGACATTTCGATGTGTATCAGGGGGAATGGTTTGAAAAATCCATTGCAGACCAGATTGCTTTTCTGAAAACCATATTTGCCTGAACCCGGCGTAATTTGATCTGAATCAAACACTCCAGGGCCCGATCGTTTTAGCCTTCTGCTTTACATTCTGTAGACGGAGGATAGAGAACATGACTGGTGGTGAGATGCTGTTTGCCGGGTTAACAATCGTCGGTTTCGGGCTGTATGGCGCCGTGCTGCTGTGGCTGACATTTTCCTGTCACGATCGGCAGAAACTGCTGACCGGTGACAGGTGATGCGCCACGTATAGGGCGGTTATTTTTTCTCAACAGTTTCCACGGGATATCCGGCGGCTTTCCATTCGCCAAAGCCGCCGCGCATATGCGCCACGGGGCTTAACCCCATTTCATGGGCTGCCAGACCGGCCAGCGCAGAGCGCATGCCGCCGGCGCAAAAAATGATGAATTTCTTGCCCGTTTGAAAGCGTTCCTTGGCATACGGGCTTTGCGGGTCAATCCAGAATTCCAGCATGCCGCGCGGTACGTGCCATGCGCCCGGAATGGCGCCATCACGCCATAATTCGCGCACATCGCGAATATCGATCAATTCAACATTCGGATCATTTTTGACCTGCATCACCTCGGCCACCGTCATGGTCTCGATAATGGCCTCGGCCTCTGCGCAAAGCTGTTTAACGCCTTTTGTGATCATGTCCATTAATCCTGTTAGCTGGGTATACGTCCGGCTATTGTACACATATGATGGGTCTAATTCCATTATTAACCGGGATATATTATAGGGATTGCCTGGCGTCAGTGCATATATCGGAGGAATAGCGTGAAACAGTTTGTAAAACTTGCCAGTATTAATTTGGGTATTTTGCTGGTTCTGCTGCTGATCGGCGAGGCCGTTGCGCGCTATTCGGTGCGTTACAATCCGTCATATTACACCAGTGTCAACGCCACCGATGCGATTATTGAATACCCCTATGGGATTATCAAAAAAAACTCGCTTGGCCACCCCGATGATGAGTTTGCGCTGAAGGATCCACGTCCGCGCATTGCCTATGTGGGCGATTCCGTTACGATGGGGGTTGGGGCAGGACACGGCTATCGCTTTTCAGACATACTGGAAAAGCAATTTCAGCAATTTCAGCATATGACCATGGCCAGTATCGGCGATGGATTTAACAGCAAGGAATATATGGACGCGCGTGTGGCCCAGGTCAAAGAGCTGGGGATCGATCAATTCATCTATTTCTATAATCTTAACGATACCTTGCCGACGGTAGCCCCCGATAATGGTAAAACAGAGGCTGCGCCAGCATCATCACTGGCGTCGATCATCGAGGTTGCTAAAACGCAAACCGAATTTCTGCGTGATAAAAGTTATCTGTTCAATTGGGTGCGTTTCAAGGGCCGCAATGCGCTGGCCCGTTTTGGTATTGGGTATCGTGGCGTTCCGAGTTACGAATTATATCCCGAACTGAATAATGCCGTGCTTGACGATGTGGCGGATCGGATAAAATATCTTGCCGACAAACTGAAAAATAATGACATTGCTTTCACGCTTGTGCTGTTGCCATACGAGATGCAGGTGTCAAAGGATGCCGAGGAAACTTACAGCAAGCTTGGCATTAAATGGAGTGAAGGATTTATCGGCGGCAATACCCAAAATGCAATCAAGGCGCGGCTCGACCCTGGTATGGTTGTTCTGGATGCATATGGGGCTTTTGCGCCGCGCCCCGAAGATCGCCTGAAGATCAAAACCGGTGAATATTTTGTCTACAATAAAGGTGATTCCCTGGACTGGAACCACCCGAACAGGGAAGGGCACGCGCTGATCGCCGGTTTTCTGGCGCGTGAAGGGATATTCAGGCCGCTACAATAGCATAGAAGCAACAATGCATGGGCCAGTATCAATTGGCCATATTATACGCTAAACCCTGCGTATGACCATTGAATCCGGCACTGATAAACCCACGCGCCAGCCGATTTCCAATAATCTGAAGGGCATATTGCTGATGCTCGTGTCGGGCATCGCGGTGTCGTGCATGTCTGGCGTTATCCTGCATCTGGTAAAAACCCAGCATCCGTTTGAAGTGGCGTTTTTTCGCAATGCGCTGGGACTGCTCATGCTGTTGCCCATGCTGGCGGGCAAGGGCGGATTGCTGCATTTGCGCACAGGACGTGCTGGACCGCTGATCTGGCGTGGATTGTTAAGCGCCGTATCCATGATGTGTTATTTTTACGGCGTGTCGCTTGTGCCGCTGGCCGAGGTGACTGCGCTGTCATTTATGGGGCCGTTATTTGCCACGGTTATTGCGGTAATTCTGCTGGGCGAACGTATTCGGCTGCGCCGCACGCTTGCCTTGATTATCGGGTTTTCCGGCGCGCTGATTATTCTGCGTCCGGGTTTTAATACCATCGGCCTGGGGACGGTGTTAATTCTGGGATCGGCGGCCTCCTGGTCGGTCTCGATGATCATTATCAAGGTGCTGACCAAAACCGAATCCGCCCTGACACAGAGCATCTATACGCTGGTGATGCTGACCCCGATTACGGCGCTTGCGGCCCTGCCCTATTGGCATAGTCCGAACCTGGAGGAATTTGGCTGGATGATTTTGATGGCGGCACTTGGCACCATCGCGCAGCTGGCCTTTACGGCGGCATTCAAGCTTTCGGATTTAACGGCATTATTGCCGCTGGATTTTACCAAGCTGATCTGGACAGCGATTGTGGGCTATGTGTTTTTTGCCCAGACACCGGATATCTGGGTGTTCATCGGGGGTGCCGTGATTTTCGCCTCAACGACTTATATCGCATTGCGTGAGGCGCAAATACGCAACCGTAAGCCTGTAGTGGAAACACCCTCCAGCCCCTAGCGCAGGCCGGGGCTATCGCATATGAAATTTTGTTCGTTGCATGTAGTTCCCTCTCCCCTCGTGGGAGAGGGTTGGGGTGAGAGGCCGTGCATAAAAGCTCTTTTTTTCGCGCATAAATGCGCTCCCCCTCATCTGGCCTGGAGCTGGATACATTGGCCTCTTGCGTATATCGGGAGGGAGTTGCTAGTCTGCCAGTACAGATAATGCGCACATCCAACCGGAGTAGCAAATCCAATGAGCCAGGCACAGGTTTCCACCCCGATGCCGAACAACAAGCCCGGTTTTTTGTTTGATACCAGCACCATCGACTGGCGCGATTTCATTACGGATGGCTGCTATTACAAGGTGCTTAATGTTGACATTGCCGCTGGTCAGGCGGACATGATTGTCAAGTTTGATCCCAACAGCCAGTGCATGCATCACCGGCACACGGCCACGGTGACAACCCTGGTGCTGGAAGGCGAGCAGCATTTACGCGAGGTCACCGATGCCGGCGTGACTGTTAAAATCAAGCCGGCCGGCAGCTATACAATCGGTGGCGAAGGCGAAGTGCACATCGAGGGCAGCGGCGACGCCACGCTGATCCTGTTCTTCAGCATGCGCACAAACGGCGACGTGATTTATGAATTGCTGAACGACGATCTCAGCCTGCGTAAAAGCATCACGGTTGCGGATTTTTACCGGGACTGGCAGGAAAAATGGCCTGCCGATTTCAGCAAATAGAACCCGCCGTCTAATTGGGGACAGTATATAGTTTTAGCGTTTTGTCTATGAGCAAACTATATACTGTCACCAATTACTGTCACCAATTACTGTCCCCAATTACTCGTACGTTGCTTAATTTTCTGTAAACACTCCTGAAACGTTGCGGTGGGCCTGTGTGCTAAATCATAGAATAAAATCAGGCCGGGGATTGGGGAATTTATGACAGGGGCAGAGCGAAGCGGCGGGCGGCATGAAGATGCATGTACCAATAATAGCGCGCGGGCAAACCCGCCCCACGTGCCGCCCCACACATCGGATGTCGCGGCCGCGCCGCTGCCCACCGTGGCCTCGGCGCTGGGTGAGATTGTGTGGCTGTTTTCCACCTCCCCGGCGCACCGCTATCTGTTCCTGGCCGATCTGGAATGGATGGTGATGCCGCCTGTTTTGCTGGGGCAGTTCCGCCTGTTTCGCGCCCTTGAGCGTCCGGCTGGGCTGGCGCTATGGGCGTATCTCTCCGACGAAGTTGAGGCGCGGCTTAATGCCGGCATCGGCAAGCTGAAGCCGGAGGAATGGAACTGCGGACCGCATCTGTGGCTGGTGGAGTTGATCGCGCCATTTGGCGGTGCGGAAGAAATGCTGGCTGATTTGCAAACTAACGTGTTTGGGGATCAATCGTTCAAGCTGCACCGCACCGGCCCCGATGGGGTGCGCCAGACGGTGCTGATGCCTGAGATGCAGGTACCAATAGGCGGCGGGGTAGGAGCATGAAAATAACGGGACTAAAAATCGCCGCATTTGCCGTGCTGTTTTTGCTTGGCCCCTATCCCGTGCTGGCGACGGATGATTCTGCTTTCATCCGCAATCCGTGTGAAGAACTTGACCGGCTAATCGCTCGCAAATACAACGGCAAATACTTCTATGACACGCCTGTTGCGCTAAGAGATGCAGATGAGGCTAGGGTATGGGGCGATCTGAGTTTAGGGGGTTATTATACTGATGCCGGCAAAGAAAAACTGTATAGCGCTTTCCTGCTCGATAGCTCTTTCTCGATTATTCAAGAGGATTATCGGAGGATTGCAGAGTATTATCGGCTTATTGTGGAGCTCTATCCTGATGTCGACAAAGAAAAACTGCGCAGCGCTTTCCCGCTCGATAGCTCTCTCCGGATTAACGGTGGCGAAGAGGATTATCGGGGGATTGTAGAGCTCTATCCAGAAACTAAAATACGGCTAATTGTACGTGTGCCTCCGAATCAATTTTATACCCCCAACAAGGAGATCGACGATTTTGTCGAACCACTTAAAGAAATAGCGCAGGACACATGGAACGGTGAAGGCAAGTACGCCAATCAGGGGCCAGTTCCCTATGAACCGTGTCATCCCCTGGTGGGCGCCATTCCCGGGAAGCATTTTGACGATGGCAAATACCGGCTTTTTATCCGGCATTTCCCTTTTGGAATACGCGATGCAAGTGGCAATGAGTATGGATTATTGGGCGAACCAATGTGTGAGCAGTGGCCCGGCGACACCAGGCAATTGAGGTTTTATGAAGCGTTTACTCCATTGTCATTCATGCTGAAGCACGGCCGGGTCTTCGTTGATAAAGAGTATGCCGGCGCAGCAAAAGACGGAGAGTTTCACTATCTCTGCGGCGTGAATAATACCGTAAAGGCGCGCATGAAAATCCTCGATAAACCACCAGGCAAGCCCAAAGAGACGCTGGAATATCTGAACGGGAAAGGGTTTATCCGTTCCGGGGACGCGCAAGCGTATACTAATAACATCCCGGAACAGCAAATGGAATGGGAACTGCAGGTGTTAAGGAATTTGCACGAAGGGCGCGAACTGTACAACAAGTGAACGATCATAGGAGTTTACGATGGCTGAAATAGCAGGCGATCCATTTTTCGAGTTCGAATAAAAGGGGTCAGACCCCTTTAACGGTACACCTTTAACGGTATGCAGGATAGATTTTCGTCAATAATCAGAAACTTCCATGTTGCAGCTTTGGTTCCGGTCCTGATCTTTCGGTGCGGCGGTAAAAGCCGGTTGCAAAGCGCGCGTTAACGCCTGTATGTTTGGGGTAGCGGCAAATGAATGTCGTTCCGGTGATGTATGACCAAACAGAATAATGCGCCCGGCGGAAATGTGGGCGCGCCAGAGCAGGCTTCGCGCGAGGTTGCGCAATTCTGTCAGCGTTTTCCCGATATTCGCCAGGTGGACGCTATTTTTATCGACATGTGCGGCATGGCGCGCGGCAAGCGTCTTCCGATTGAGGAACTGGCGGGGGTATATAGCCAGGGCATGAACCTGCCTGCCAGCATCTATCTGCTGGATGTGACGGGGGACCAGCTGGATGTGATGGGGCGCGGGTTCAGCGATGGCGATCCGGACGGGACCGGGTTTCCGATTGCGGGGACATTGGCGCCGGCCCCCTGGGCGGGGGGTGAGGCGGGTACAGGGCTGGGGCAGGTGTTGATGCATCTGCATGAGCCGGCGCGCGATGTGATCTGTTATGATCCGCGCAACGTGCTGGCTGCGGTGCTGGAACGCTTTACGGCGCTGGGGCTGACGCCGGTCGTGGCGTGCGAGCTGGAATTTTATCTGATTGATGCGGTGCGTGGCCCGCGCGGCGAACCGCAGCCGCCGCTGATCCCCGGACTGGCGCGGCGCAATGTCAATGAGCAGGTCTATTCGCTGGAAGATCTGGATTATTATCAGGCTTTTCTGAATGATTTGCAGAACTGGAGCGCGCAGCAGGGCGTGCCTGCGACGATGGCCAGTTCCGAATTCGGTCCCGGTCAGTTTGAGATTAACCTGCATCATCGCCCAGATGCGTTGCGCGCGGCGGATGATGCGGCGCTGTTGCGGCGTCTGGTAAAAGCCGCCGCACAGGCGCGCGGCATGGAAGCCAGTTTTATGTCCAAGCCCTATGCCGATAAAGCGGGCAGCGGCATGCATGTGCATGTCAGTATGCTGGACGCAGCGGGGCGCAATATTTTTAATGGCAATGGGGCGGCGGGCAGTGAAGCGCTGTTGCATGCCATTGCCGGCGTGCGTCAGGCGATGGCGCAGAGCATGGCGATTTTTGCGCCCAGCCTGAGCGCGTTTCGACGTTTTGCGCATAATATGTTTGTGCCGCTGTCAAGTTGCTGGGGCTATAATAACCGCTCTGTTTCGGTGCGCGTCCCTCCGGGTCCGGATGCGGCGCGACGGCTGGAACAACGTGTCGCGGGCGCAGATGCCAATCCGTATCTGGTGGTCGCGGCGGTGCTGGCGGGCCTGCATCATGGACTGGTGACAAAGGCCGATCCGGGGCCGCCGGTTGATGGCAATGCCGGCACGCAGATTGCCCCGGACCTGCCGCCAAATATCTGGGCAGGGCTGGAGGCGATGGCGGCGGGAAAAATTCTTCCCGGTTATTTTCCGGGTAAATATGAAGCGGTCTATGTCGACGCCAAGCGCCGCGAGCTGGACAAGTTTTTGCGCGCAATCTCGCCGCAGGAATATGACTGGTATCTGTAGGACATTCAGGGCGTGAATTGCAGGCGCATGCGCACCGGGGCAATCCATTTGAGATGCTGATTTTCCAGAACCCAACTGCCTGAATCCAGACCGGACAGGGTGAAGGCCGGCGTCTTGCGGGGGTTTTCAGTGTGGCTGATCACACGGCATAAAAACCCTCCGCCTACGGATAATCCAACCAGACAATCGCGCCCGCTTGCCGATTGGAATTGCGATGCGGGCAGGCGCGCGCATACCAGATATTCGCCAGCACGGTAGGGACCGCACGATTGCGCCAGCCGGACCACGCGGCTGTCCGGCCCCGGAAGCGCCATGCGGAAGGGTTGCGGATCATGCGCGGCGCAGGCGCCATCGGCAAGGATTTCGCCGATCAGTTCAGCCCCGCCGGATGTGGCGATGTCAATCAGATCAACCGGGCTGACATTCAGCGCCGACGCGATGCGTTCCATCCAGTCTGTGGACAGGCGCATTTTGCCGTTTTCAATGCGCGATATGGATTGTGGCGTGAGGCTGATCAAAGACCCCAGCGCCGCCAGGGTAAAGCCGCGCTGCTTGCGGAAATGCCGGATTTTATTGTGCATGAAGAGAAACTTCCAAATCGCTTTTTGTACGCATAAAGAGAAATTAATAATATATAATTTACGTAATTGGAAGCTATTTTTATTTGCATCCTCACGATAAATCCTATAAAAGGTATATAATCCTACAATCAAAGAGGGAATCACATGGGGATTATAGATAAAAACGCGAATAACGCGCTTCTGGACGGGGTTCTGAAACGGCTGGGAGAAGCTGGGGCCTATGGCTGCGGCACAGCGCAAGGGGGGCTTGCGGTGTTTGTGGCGCGCAATCAATTTGCGCACCCGGTGCTATGCGTGGAGCCGGGGTTGCGGGTGTTGCTGATTAGCGCGGAGTTGATTTCGCAGTCCATCGACAAGGAGCAGACATGGGTGATTTCGCGGTTGGGACGGGCGCGGTTGCGTCGCGCCGGGGCAACCGATTCGCCCTATCGCAGCCAGCACCAGGCGCTGGATGTAGGCGAGACGCAGGGCGCCAACGGGGATGCCATTATGGTGCGTGTCAATCATGCGGAAAGCCCATTGGGATGGCTGGCTAGCCATAAAGATCGCCAAGGCAAACCATTGATTAATCTAGATCAATTCGCCGCCGGTGAGCGCATGCGGCGGGATTTTACGCTGGCCAGCCTGTCACCACAAGTGACCGCAGTGTGGGGCATGCCTGTCAATCATGCAGGGCGCAGCGGCGGCGATCAGTCCGGTATGAATGACACCATGATTGCCGCCAAGTCCCGATTATGGGCGGCGTTTGATGCGGTTGGTCCTGATCTGGGAAGTATCCTGTTACAGGTGTGCTGTCATCTGAACGGACTGGCGCAGGCCGAGAAGCATCTGGGGTGGCCGGTGCGGGCGGGCAAGGTGGTGCTGGGCATCGCGCTGGACCGGCTGGCGGTGCATTATGGCATCACGCCCCAGGCTGGAGCGCCAAAAATGCAGTCGCAGTCAGCGCAAACAGGGGGGCTGGGCAAGGGGCCGAAAAATAATTTACGTAATACACAAAATAGTTCTTACAAATGGTAACGATATAAGTTATAACTTTTTCCATGGTCGAAATTGTGTCCAGGGGAAAGCGGCCTCCGGAGCAGGCAGAAAATGATCAGCAATTAAAAAAGCGCGCGCGTAAGTGAGGCGCTTTTTTTTGCGGGCGAGAAGCTGCGCCAGTTCTTTGCATGAGACGCTGGATTGCCACGGCGTTTCGCGCAATTACACAGCAACCTGATCCAGCAAAAAAATACGCGCCATATAATCAGTAGAAGGATAAATAATGACAAAACAGCAGATTGATTGGGAAGCGGTGGCGCGCGAATATCATGCGAGCGATATGCCGGTGGTGGAGATCGCGCGAAAATATGGGATGGCGGCGATCACTATTTATGCGAAGGCAAAGCGCGATAAATGGGCGCGGCCGGGTAAGCCGCTTGTGGTGCAAAAAGTTGAACAACCTGTTGCGGCGAATGAAGTCAAGGCGCCTGTGCGGCGCGCGGGCAAAACACGGGTGAAGCCGCAGGAAAATATCAATGCCAGCCGCGCGCTGGGGCGCATGATGGGGATTGTCAACCGGCTGGCGGATGAACTGGAACAGCATCTGGATTTTCCCGATAAGCCAGGCATGAGCGCCACGGAGAAAAAAAGCGCGGCGGATATTCTGACATCGCTGGCGCGGGCGCTGGAAAAATTGACGGTGCTGGAGCGCGATGCGGGCAATCATTCAGCCGCAGGCGGCACAGCGGATTTCATGGCGGCGGAAAATATGACGGGGACAGAAGATGGCTGGGATGAAGTACAACGCCGCCTGGCTCGTCTCGCTGCCGCAAAATCAGAGGGATGATATTCTTGCCAACCTGTCAGGCGACATGCGCAGGCAGATCAAGTGGCTGTGGCCATTCTGGGCGCGCGATGATCAAATGCCACCAGAAAGTAAATGGGTAAGCTGGCTGTTGCTGGGCGGCCGGGGTGCGGGAAAAACCCGTGCCGGGGCGGAATGGGTGCGCGCCTGTGTGGTTGGCAAAACGCCGCTGGGGCGCGGGCAGCGGTCACGTATTGCGCTGATCGGTGAAACCATCAGCAGCGCGCGTGATGTGATGGTGGAAGGCGACAGCGGCATTCTGGCCATATCGCCGCCCTGGGCGCGGCCAAAATATGAAGCCTCCAAGCGCCGTCTGATCTGGCCCAATGGGGCGCAGGCGCAATTATTTTCAGCCGAGGACCCGGATGGCCTGCGCGGCCCGCAATTTGACGGAGCGTGGTCGGATGAATTGACCAAATGGCGACATGCCCGCGAAACATGGGACATGCTGCAATTCGGATTACGTCTGGGCGCCGATCCGCGTCAGGTAATTACCACAACACCGCGTCCGATGAGGTTGCTGCGCGATTTGCTGGGGGATGCAAATACGGTGGTGTCGCGCGCCACCAGTTACGCTAACGCCGCTAATCTGGCGCCACAATTTTTTGAACGCATTACGGCGCAGTATGAAGGCACACGGCTGGGACGCCAGGAATTGCTGGCGGAACTGCTGGAGGACAATCCCGATGCGTTATGGAGCCGGGGGCAGATCGACAATTGCCGGGTCAATATTGCGGCCGAAATGCCGCGCATTGTGGTGGCGGTTGATCCGCCTGCGACCAGCACGGTCAATAGCGATACGTGCGGAATTATCGTGGCGGGAATTGGCGTGGATGGGCATGGCTATGTGCTGGCGGATTATTCCGTACAGGGCGTATCTCCGCATATCTGGGCCAGCCGGGCGGTTGCGGCCTATCGCGATTTTCAGGCGGACCGCCTGGTCGCGGAGGTTAATCAGGGCGGCGACATGGTAGAGGCAGTGATCCGCCAGGTGGACACCAACGTCCCGGTGCGATCTGTGCGCGCCAGCCGGGGCAAGGCCGCACGCGCCGAGCCGGTATCGGCGCTATATGAGCAGGGCCGGGTGCATCATGTGGGTGCATTGCCGGCACTGGAAGATGAGATGGCGGAATTTACCCGGGGCTTTAACCGCGCAAGTGCGGGATGGAGCCCGGACCGGGTGGATGCATTGGTCTGGGCACTGACGGATTTGATGCTGACCGGTGAAGCGGGTGAGCCGCGTTTGCTGCGGCTATAACAGACAGGAAGGGAGCGAGGGTGAAGGACACATTCAGCATTTTGCGGCGGCTAGGGTTTCGTTCCGAGGTGGCGGTCAAGCAGAGCGTAGCGGGTTCGATGATTGCCATTCATGGGCATGGCGCACCGGCTTGGACGCCAAGGCACTATGGCGATCTGGCGCATGAGGGTTTTGCGCGCAATGCGATTGCCTATCGCTGTGTACGGATGATCAGTGAAACGGCCGCTGCTGTGCCGTGGGTTTTGTATGAAGGCGCAGGCGGGCGGGAGCGGGAGCTGGACACGCATCCATTATTGGAACTGCTGGCGCGGCCCAACCCGCTGCAAAGCGGAGCGGAATTAAAGGAAGCCTGGTTCGGATTTTTGCAGATTGCCGGGAATGCCTATCTTGAGGCGGCCGATCTGCGCGGGACGGTGCGTGAGCTGTATGTGCTGCGCCCGGACCGGATGAAGGTGGTGCCGGGTGCGCGGGGATGGCCCGCCGCGTATGAATATTCGGCGGGCGGCAAGTCTGTGCGTTTTGAGATGGACGCTTTGCGTGGCCGGTTGCCGATATTGCATATGAAGCTGTTTCATCCGTCTAATGATCATTATGGATTTTCTCCGATTGAAGCGGCAGCACTGGGTATTGATCTGCATAATGCGGCGGCGGGGTGGAACAAGGCGCTGCTGGATAACGGGGCGCGGCCTTCGGGGGCGCTGATTTATCATGGGTCAGAGGGTAATCCCAATTTGAGCCAGGATCAGGTGGCGCGGTTAAAACAGGAACTGTCTGATAATTATCAGGGGCCCGCCAATGCGGGGCGGCCTTTGCTGCTGGAAGGCGGGCTGGACTGGAAGGAAATGTCGTTTAACCCGAAAGACATGGATTTCATTCAGTCCAAACATGTGGCGGCGCGTGAAATTGCGCTGGCGTTCGGCGTGCCGCCGATGTTGCTGGGCATTCAGGGCGATAATACCTATGCCAATTACCGGGAGGCCAATCTGGCGTTTCACCGGCAAACCATTTTGCCGCTGGTGGGCAAGGCGTGCGCGGCGCTGAACCAGTGGCTGGGGCCGCGTTTTGGGGCGGGGCTGCGGCTGTGGTATGACGCGGATCAGGTGGAGGCGTTGTCGGCGGACCGCGATGGTTTGTGGGAGCGGGTGCGCGCGTCGGATTTTCTGACCATCAATGAAAAGCGCGCGGCGACCGGATATGCGCCGGTGGCAGATGGGGACAGGTTTGCTGATATTAAGAACAAAACATAAACATAGCAGCTTTCGTCAGAAGGCTACAGCTTGGCAAGTGAGGGCGATATGAGCGCGATTGAGGGCATGTGAAAATCCGGCTGGGGCATTGAGCGCCGGGTGCCGGTGATGCTGTTTTTGATCCTGGGTGTGCAGATCGGCACGGCGCTGATCTGGGCCGGTGGCATGAGCGAGCGGGTGTCGCGGCTGGAGGGCGTATCGGCGGTGCAGGCCGATATGGCGGAACGCCTGGTGCGCCAGGAAGAAAAACTGCGCCATGTGATGGAGGCGCTGGCGCGCATTGAGGCGCGGCTGGATAATGCTATTTTTGAACCAGCGCGGAAGAGGCCATGACCCACATTGTTGACTCATTAACCAAGCCAAAATATAGTCCAAATGCTTCTGCACACATAGCGTCGGCGGCGATGATCCAATCTATCGAAATTAAGGGATATCGGGGTTTTTCTCACTTCGAGATAGGTGGCCTTGGCCGCGTAAATTTGCTTGTTGGAAAGAACAATAGTGGTAAGACCTCTGTTTTGGAGGTTCTCGACCTCTTGGCGTCCGGCGGCGATCCGAATGCGCTATGGCGTATTATCGCTCGCCGCGGCGAGCGGATTTTCATTGACCCGCCGACACGACAAGCAGAGTCCGAGCTTGAGGTCAACCATCTTTTCCATGGTCACGAACTAAGAATAGGCGCAGAATTTTCTGTCAGCTCAAAAAATCAGTCGCCACCCCGATTTTTTAAGTGCACCGTTGCCGAAAGCAAGAAGGAAACATCGGATCCATCTTTTCCAGAAAACGATGAACCCGTATTTTCTCCCATAGTTTTAAAACTTTCCGGCGCACCAAAACCGCCTGTTCCAGCACTGGGTTTGACACGCCGTGGGGGTCTTCGCGGTGATGAATTTGTGGGTGTGCGCAGAGGTCAGCGGAGCTTCATAGCTGAAACCAACAAATCTCATTTTATATCGACAGAATCGATATCTTTCGATGCGCTCGCATTGATGTGGAATCAGATTGCATTGACAGATGCACAAGCAAGGGTCGTTAGGGCGCTACGTTTTATCGAACCAAAGATACAAGACATCGCGCCACAAATTGCCTCACCGTACTCCTACGCAAATAATCGTGGCGGTTTTATTGTTAAAATGGAAGGCATCGATCAACCGATACCAATCGGCAGTCTGGGCGATGGAACTTGGCGAATACTCGCCCTAGCTATTGCGTTATCGCGGGCAAAAGACGGTATTTTATTAGTGGATGAAATTGACACCGGTCTGCACCACACGGTTATGGCCGATATGTGGAAGCTCATTGCTGAGACAGCCAAGGAACTGAATGTTCAAGTATTTGCTACAACTCACAGTTATGACTGTGTGCACAGTTTGTCGGTGATCTGCCACGCTGATGTTACAAAGGATAGTCAGGTGACTTTGCAGCGAATTGATCCCACTAAAAAACGCGCAATTCCCTTTACGGAAGCCGAAATACGAATGGCCGCGGAACGGCAAATAGAGGTGCGCTGACTTGGGAAAGGGCGCGGCATACCGGATGGTTGTAGAGGGTGAAGAAGATAAGTTTGCGCTTATTCAACTTATGGGCTGCCACATCGATTGGCCCGATAGCAGGGATAAAGCGCCAGTATGGGTTGAGGTGGGTGGAAGCGCGAATGAAATCCTAGCCACCGGTTATATATCAAGCAAGCTGAAAGAGAGTGATGTGAGTGTGCTTGGCATCGTACTGGATGCCGACGAGGAAATAGCTGGCCGCTGGAAGCGGATAGGCAGTTTGTGTGCGGATATATTTCCGAAAATGCCGGATACAATACCATCGGAGGGGTTAATCCTGGAAAATGAGGATGGAATGCGGTTTGGCGTGTGGATTATGCCGGACAACGAACAAAGTGGGATGCTTGAGACGTTCTTGCAACAATTGGTTCCAGACGGGTCAATGCCTATATTGGAATATGCGCGCCATACAGTAATGGAAGCGCGTGAAAAAGGGGCCACTTGCCGCGAAAGTCATCTGGATAAGGCGCATATTCATACGTGGCTGGCATGGCAAGACCCGCCGGGGCAATCGTTTGGGCGAGCAATAACAAAAAGTATATTCGACCCGCGCAGTACATACGCAGTACCTTTCATTTCGTGGTTTAGGAAATTATACAGTTTGTAATGAAACTCGCGGCCAAGAGTGAATATGCGCCCAGGTAGCTGGTTAGGAATGCGGCGCGTTTATTAAATAATCTACAGGACCCCCATCATGCACCTATCAATCACGCCCGAAGCGGCGGCATTCCGCGACGAAGTGCGGGCGTTTATCGCGCAGAAGCTGCCGCCAGAGATGGTGGAGCATAGTGGCAATGTGTTTTCTTCCAACAAGGCGCATATAAAATACTGGCAGCGGGCGTTGTTTGAGAAGGGCTGGGCGGCGCCGGGGTGGCCGGTGGAATATGGCGGGGCGGGGTGGAGTGCGACCCGGAAATTTATTTTTGACGAGGAGATGCATATCGCCGGGGCGCCGCGCGCGCTGCCGTATGGGACATCGATGGTGGGGCCGGTGATTTATGCGTTTGGCTCGGATGCGCAGAAGCAGCGGCATTTGCCGGGAATATTATCGGGCGATGTGTGGTGGTGTCAGGGATATTCCGAACCGGGGGCGGGCTCCGATCTGGCGGCGGTCAAGATGGCGGCGGTGCGCGACGGGGATTTTTATGTGGTCAACGGGCAGAAGGCCTGGACCAGTTTTGCGCATATGTCGGACTGGATTTTTTGCCTGGTGCGCACGGGTGGCGGTTTGAAGCCGCAGGAAGGGATTTCGTTTTTGCTGCTGGATCTGAAAACGCCGGGGATTGAAGTGAGGCCGGTGATTTCGATTGATGGCGAACATCATCTGAACGAGACATTTTATACCGATGTGCGCGTGCCGGTGGAAAACCGCGTAGGGGAAGAGGGCATGGGCTGGACCTATGCCAAGTTTCTGTTGCAGCATGAACGCACGGCAATTGCAGGGGTGACGGCGTCGCGCCTGGCGCTGGAGCGGTTGCGCGCGGTTGTGTCTGTGCCGCTGACGGGCGGGGTGGCGTTGATCGAGGATGCGGCGTTTGGGCGCAGGCTTTCGGAGATTGCGATCAAGCTGCGCGGTCTTGAATATACGGATCTGCGCGGGCTGTGTGATTTGGAGGCGGGGCGGCCGGTCGGAGCGGAAACATCGATGCTGAAAATTTATGGCAGTGAGGTGCAGCAGGGCTTGCAGGAGCTGGCGCTGGAGGCGGCGGGATATTATGCCGCACAGTTTGATGCGCAGGCGCGGGAATATTTATTCGGGCGGGCCGCGTCGCTGTATGGCGGGACGAATGAGATTCAGCGCGGGGTGATGGCCAAGGCGGTGCTGGGGTTGTGAGTACGACGTCTACGGAATTTAATTCAGGCAAGAGCGGCCCCCCACCCCGACCCTCCCCACGAGGGGGAGGGAGAAGAGAATTTATAGCGCGCCTTTCGGGGCGCTTTTTTTATGGCTGGAGAAAACATGCACGCAGAGGATCAATTGGAAATCAAGCTGGCGGCGGCGGATGTGCGCGCCATTGGCGATGATGGGGTGATTGAAGGTTATGCCAGTGTTTTTGGCAATGCGGATTCAGGCGGCGATTGTGTTGCACCGGGCGCGTTCAGAAAATCGCTGGGGGTACGCCCGGCGGATCAGGTGCGCATGCTGTGGCAGCATGATCCCCATGAACCGATCGGGGTGTGGGAGCAGATTTCAGAAGATGCACGCGGGCTGTTGGTGCGCGGGCGGATTCTGGGGGATGTGGCGCGGGGCCGCGAGGTGCTGTCGCTGTTGCGGGCGGGCGCGATTGACGGGCTTTCCATTGGCTTTCGAACCGTGCGCGCGCAGATGGATGAGCGCACCGGCATTCGAACATTACTGGAAATTGATCTTTGGGAAATTTCGATTGTGACATTTCCCATGAATGAGGCTGCGCGCGTGGCGGGCGTTAAACAGCTTGTTACGCTGCGCGACTTTGAAACATTCCTGCGGGATGCAGGGGGGTTTAGCCGGAATGAAGCCAAGCGCATTGCTGCGCATGGATTTCAGCCTAGCAGTACTCAGCGGGATGCTGATCAGGATTTACGTGAACTTGTCCTAGCCATCCGGCAGGCAAGAAATGCAATGCAACCATGAGGAAAGACATGAACCAGAACGATCAAGAGATACCCGTAACCCGTGAAGTGAAGGCCGAGTTCGGCCAGTTCAAACGCACCTTTGAGGCGTACAAGAGCAACAATGATCAAAGCATTGACGAGCTAAAAACCCGTCTGGGCGAAGATGTGCTGACCCGTGAAAAAGCGGATCGTCTTAACAGGGCGATGGATGAGCACAAGCAGCGCATGGATGAAGTGATGCTGTCAAATGCGCGTCCGGATTTTGCATCCGACCCGGCTACGCCTAACGGCTATGCCGTGGCGAGTGGCGCACCGCGCAGTGCGTATGAGCGCGAGCACAAAGCGGGCTTTGAGCGTTATATGCGACGGGGCGATGAGGCGGGGCTGCTGGCGCTGGAAGGCAAGGCGCTGTCAGTCGGCGTAAGTGCCGATGGCGGTTTTCTGGTGACGCCAGAAACCGAGCGTCAGATTGACCGGTTGCTGTCGGTGGCGTCGCCCATCCGATCGATTGCCGGTGTCCAGAAAATCAGCGGCAATGTGTATAAAAAACCCTTCGCCACGACCAGCGCCAGTACCGGCTGGGTTGGGGAAACGGCGGCGCGTCCGCAAACCACAACGCCAAATCTGGTGGAGCTGAGTTTTCCGGCAATGGAAATTTATGCGATGCCGTCGGCGACGCAGACCATTCTGGATGATGCGGCGGTGGACACCGAGACCTGGCTGGCGGATGAGGTGCAGATTATTTTTGCCGAGCAGGAAAGTCTGGCCTTTGTCAGTGGCGACGGTATTAGCAGGCCCAAAGGCTTTTTGGCTTATACCAATGTGGCCAATGCGTCGTGGACGTGGGGCAATGTTGGGTATCTGGCGACGGGCGTTGCGGGCGCGTTTGCAGCCGCGAACCCAAGCGATGCGCTGGTCAATCTGATTTACACATTGAAGCAGGGTTATCGATCCAACGCCAACTGGGTGCTGAACCGCAATGTGCAGGCAGATATCCGCAAATTCAAGGACGCGAATGGGATGTATCTGTGGCAGCCATCTGTGGTAGCGGGGCAACCTTCAACCCTGATGGGCTATCCGGTCACGGAATCAGAGGACATGCCGAGCCTGGCCGCCAACAGTTTCAGCATCGCGTTTGGCGATTTCAAGCGTGGCTATCTTGTGGTGGACCGTTTGGGTATCCGGGTGCTGCGTGATCCGTACACGGCGAAACCCTATGTGCTGTTCTATACGACCAAACGCGTCGGCGGCGGCATACAGAATTTCGAGGCGATCAAGCTGCTGAAATTCGGCGTTTCGTAAAATTCAACGACACAATCACCCGGTCAGGGCGGAATTCAGGTTCCGCCCTGTTTTTTTGAGAATATCAATGTGAGGGATCATCATGGCCTGGGGCACAAAAACCGCATTCACCGATCAGACTTTGATCAACAACACCGTGGAAGAATATTTGGCCGCCGTGACGCTGAACCCGCGTGAGCTATGCCATGTGCAACTGAAGCTGGACAATGAGCATGCCTCAGCGGTGACCGACAGTTTGCTGGTGTCTGTGTACACCACGCTGGATGCAACGAGCGAGGTCTGGGACGTTTTTCCATTCATGCAGTTCACCATCAAGCCCGCCACGATTAATGCCGAGTATTTCGCCTTCACTGTGATGGGGGTGCGCAAGTTTCGTATTGGCGGGCTGAGCACGGGGGCCACCAACACCTACACGATGGGAGGCGCGTACATGCTGGACGGAGTAAGCGCGTAACGGAAAAGCGTGGACAGAAAGGAAAATGAAAATGAAAAAATTATCGATGACTTTCGCGCCTGCGCTGATGAGCGCGCTTTTGCTGGCTGCATGCGGCACGCCATATCCAAACAGTCCCCGAGCATGCGCCGGAATAAATGATGTGACGCTGGCCTATAACGCAAAGACCGGACAGGTGGACGCGGGACTGTGTGGGGGCAAGGAAAATGAGCAAGTAAAGCTTTCCGGAAAGACGCCGGGCGGATTTGAGTTCCTGTATGAGGCAGAAGGCGCAAAAGCATTTGCCGGGCAGATGACCCAGGCGGAGTTGCAGCAGACCTTAAGCAGGGATCGGGTCGAAATCGTCCACGAAATCATTTCCGCCGTAAAAAGCCTTGCCCCTGCTTCGTCCATTTCCCGGTAAAGGGGTAGGCGCCAAATGCAGCAAAAACCGTATCGCTGGAATGTTTCGCCCGCGCTGATTGCGCCCAACGCGCGCGATCTATGGCGGGGGGTGGCGTTTGTTGCGCCGCTATGGGGGGGTACTGGCAAGGGCGCACTGCTGAACAGCCGTGGGCAGCCGCTGGCGGGGGCGAACCTGGTGGCGGGTTCGACTTTGCAATGGCGCGGTACGCCTTTTGGGGCGGGTGTCGGGATATCGGGCGCCAGCAATCTTTTAACGCAAAGCAATTTCGCTCCGATTGTTACGTCTAATGGCGTTGGCACCGGCGATTTTACGCTTGTGTGTCTTACGGACCCTAAAGCCGAAGCAAGAGCCAGCACTCTTTTAGGGCAGCGTCAGGCAGCATCGCCCTATAATTGGGGGTTGTTGTTTTTAAATTCTGACATCTCTGGCAATCAAGTATCAGGGCAGCTTAGCTTCAGTACGCAGGACTCAACCGGGGCTAATGTGTCGGTGAACGTTCCAGGTGTCATTGATGGCACGATGCATATGTTTGGAGGAGTTCGGCGCAGCGGTCAGATGAGAGCGTATGTTGATGGTGGTTTGCGCGCAACAGCAACCGGGGCCGCTCAAAACATATATACCGCATCTCATGGATTTGCGATTGGAAACCTGCCACCAGACGCAAGTGTGCATCGGATCGCAACAGATACAGAAGTTGTTTTTGCCGCTGGGTGGAACCGGGCGCTAAGCGATGCGGAAATGCGATTGCTGGCGCGCGATGCGTTTTGTATGTTTCGGCCCGCGCCGGAGTGGCGCGGGGTGTGGACGCCTTTAGTAGGCGGAGGTGCAGTATTAAGTCCGGCCGATTTTACGAATAGCTTCTTATTTGAAACCCCGGTTATTTCACAGACGCATAATTTATCTGTATCTGATGCGGCATTCGCATCGGGATATGATAACCCGGTCATATCGCAAAACCATAGTCTGACTGCGCTTGATGCTTTAATGGCGGAGAATTTTGAAGCGCCGACGCTTTCGAATGGAGCATTTTTAAGCCCTGCCAAAAGTGTGTTTGCGGCAAGCATTGAGACAGCCGGGATTTTACAGGCGCATCTTTTTTCTGCGCAGGAAATCAATCTGGCGTTTGCCTTTGAATCTGCGACGCTTGCGATGAATGCGCAAAGCACGCCTGACTATCGAACCATTGGAATTGCCAATAATTTACGCAGAAAGAATGCGGACGGCGACGCGCGTAATGCGCCGGTAGTGGCGACAAACAGAACCAGATCAATCACGGAGTAGAAAATGGCAAAGACAGTAGATGATGTCGTACTGGATGCGGCGCTAAATCAAATCAGGACAACCGCAGACAAGTTGGTGGTGTGCATTGGCGCGCCTACGACTTATGCGGAAGCGAATGCAAATTCACCTGGTGGCAGGCGATGCGGTCAGCGCGCGATTACATCGGCGAATTTCACGGGACCTGTGAATGGTGATGTGTCGGGCCGCAAGCTGACCATCAATCAACAGACCGGGATTACGGTGGATGTCAGCGGCACCGCCGATCATGTGGCGCTGGTGGATGACACGACGAGTGTGTTGCTGGCCGTGACCAGTTTAAGCGCGTCGCAGGCCGTCACAGCAGGCAACACCATGACGGTGAATGTGTTCGATCTTGAAATCGCTGATCCAACATAGGGGGCGGGGGCATGCAATTTTATGTCAAGGATCCAGGCGCGGTTCTGGATTATTCGATCAATTGGGCGGGCGGATATCTGCAAGTCGGTGAGACGTTGGCAAGCAGTATCTGGACGATATTCCCAACCGATATGACGCAAAGTTCGGCCGTCAATACGACCAGCGTTGCGAGCATTACGGTTTCGGGGGGCGCGGCGGGGCAGATTTATCAGCTAACCAACCGCATCACGACTTCGCAGGGGCGCACGGATGAGCGTTCCATCACCGTCAGAGTGGAGCAGAGATAATGATCCGTGAACGGTTAAGTTTATTAAGCGCGCCAGCAATTGAGCCGGTGAGCGAGGCGGAGGCGCGCGCGCATCTTCGCATTAGTGGCGAGAGCGAGCTGGCGCTGATGCTGGGGCATATCCGCACCGCAAGACAGGCGGTGGAAAGCTGGACTGGACGGGCGCTGATTAACCAGAGCTGGCGATGGATGCTGGACGGCTGGCCTGGCAGTGCTTCGCAGGAGTGGTGGGACGGGGTTCGGGTCGGAACAATGCGCAATAGCGCAGCGCGATTTATTGAGATGCCAAAAGCGCCGCTGGTGTCAGTAAATAGTGTGACGCTGTTTAATGATGCGGATCAGTCAACGGTCTGGGTGGCGGCAAATTATTTTGTCGATACAACCAGTGCGCCGGGGCGACTGGTGTTGCGTAATGCGGCGTCGGTTCCATTGCCGCAACGCGCCGCCAGTGGATTGCAGATTGATTTCACCTGCGGTTATGGCGCGGGGTCAGGCGATGTGCCAGCGCCGTTACGTCAGGCGGTGCTGATGCTGACCGCGCATTATTTTGAAAACCGCGAAGTGATGCAGGGCGCAGATGGCGGTGGGCATGTGTTGCCGCTGGGGGTGCATGCATTGCTGGCGCCCTACAGAATTATGAGGTTGTGACATGATCAGTGGATTGCGACAGCGGGTTATGCTGCAACGCCGTGTGGAAGTGGCGGATACAGGCGGTGGGGTGAGTTTGGTCTGGACGGATATTGTGGAGTTGTGGGCCGGGATATTGCCGCTTGCTGGCGGTGAAAGGGTCCGGGAGATGCGGGTTCAGCCGGTGCAGAATTTTCTGATCCAATTGCGGTATCGTGACGATATCACCACCGCCGACCGGCTGCTGTTTGGGCAGCGCGTTCTGAATATTCGCAGTGTCAAGAATGTGAATTCACGTAACCAGTGGATGGAATGCCGCTGCGAAGAAGGTGTGGGCGGGTAACGCCACGCATCTAACCCGCCGTCATTGCGAGCGAAGCGTGGCAATCCAGGGCTACACGGCATGGTCCGTGTTTGTGGCTTCTGGATTGCCATGTCGCTTCGCTCCTCGCAATGACGGCAACTTAAATCATAAAAGAGAGAGGTATGCCCATGACTGCGGCAGGCTGGGAGCTGCAACAGGCGATCTTTGCGCGCCTGGATTCCCTATTGGCGGAAACGGTCTATGACCATGTGCCGCAAAATGCGCCGTTCCCCTATGTGGTGGTTGGTGATGCCACGGCCACAGCGTGGGGCGCGGGGGATTTGAATGGCGAGAGCCATGCGCTGAGCATTCATATCTGGTCACGCTATCAGGGCCGCAAGGAAATGAAGCAGGTGATGGCTGCCATTATGACTGCGCTGAATGGGGTGGCGCTCACGCTAAGCGGGCATCAGCTTGTGGATTTGCGATTTGTGTTTGCCGATGAGTTTCCGGACCCGGACGGTATTTCACGACATGGGCTGGTGCGGTTTCGCGCCGTGACGCATCCGGTTTAATTTTTTTCACAGAGGAAAAGGAGAGAGCGATGGCCGCACAAAAGGGCCGTGATCTGGTGTTGAAAGTGGATAGCACGGGTGCCGGGGTATTTGTCACAGTGGCAGGATTGCGCAATCGCAGCCTGTCGCTGAACGCAAGGCCGGTGGATATTACCAATGCCGACAGCGTCAATGGCTGGCGCGAAATACTGGAGGGGGCGGGCATTAAATCCGCATCGCTGAGTGGCAACGGTGTGTTTCGCGATGATGCCGCAGATGAAACCGTGCGTGGATATTTTTTTAACGGCACCCTTCGAAACTGGCAACTGATCGTGCCGGGCTTTGGAATTATCCAGGGCGCGTTTCAGATTACGTCGCTGGAATATGCAGGCGAGTATGATGGCGAGGTGACCTATTCGCTGGCGATGGAAAGCGCCGGTCAACTTAGTTTCACGGTGATCTGAGCATGACCAATCTGCATCGGGGTGAAATTTTGGCAACGCTGGACGGCAAGCCATACACGCTGTGTCTGACTTTGGGGGCGCTGGCGGAACTGGAAGAGCGGCTGGGCGGGACAGATATTCTTGCGCTGGCGCAGCGTTTTGAAAGTGGTCGTATCACGGCGCGCGAAGCGATCTTTGTAATAGGCGCGGGGTTGCGCGGGGCCGGGCATGATATTGCGGATGAAACGGTGGGACGCATGCAGGTGGATGGCGGCGTGCCAGGATATCTGTCGCTGGTAATCGATCTGTTGCAGGCGGCGTTTGGCGCGGAGGAGGCGCCGGGTGCGCCCGCGCGCGAGGCGAACGGGGCGGGCCATGTCCCTTTCCCTGGCGGCGTCTGATGGAGCTGGCCTTTGGGCAGCTTCGTCTGACGCCGGAACAATTCTGGCGCATAACGCCGCGTGAGTTGCAAGCAGCGCTGGACGGATTTTATGGCGGCGTTTTTGGCGGAGAAGCAATTCCTGTTATGGGCCGCCGCGACTTTAATGCGCTTTGCGCGCAATTTCCAGATCAAGGAATAACAGATGCCCCCAATTGATGAAACAGGCCGGGCTGATGGCGGCACGCTTCAGCAGACGGATCAGCAGATGCAGCGCTTAAGCGAGCTGCGCGTGCGTACGCGGGAATATAGCAATGATCTGCGTTCGCTGGCCAGTACGGGGCGCGATACCGGGGAAACACTGGTGCGCGCCTTTGCGGGGGCGGCGATGCGCGGCAAGGATTTGTCGGACAGTTTCCGTTCGGTGATCCTGTCGTTAAGTCAGAAGACATTGCGGTCTGCCGCCAATTCATTTGTTGGTGCGGCGACGTCAGGGTTAAGCGGGCTGATGGGCAATATGATGCGCAATGCGAATGGCAATGCGTTTTCGCAGGGACGCGTTATTCCGCTGGCGCGGGGCGGTGTGGTGAACGGGCCCAGTGTTTTTCCCATGAGCGGGGGCGCGACCGGTTTAATGGGCGAAGCCGGACCCGAAGCGATACTGCCGCTGACGCGCGGGGCGGATGGACGCCTGGGCGTGCGTGCAGGCGATGGCGGCGCCGGCCGGCCAGTGACCATCAATTTCAATGTGACGACACCTGACGCCGATGGGTTGCGCCGATCCGAAGCGCAGATCAGCGCCATGCTAGCCAGGGTGGCAGGACGCGGCGGTCGTAATTTGTAACAGGAGCGCAAAATGGCATTTCACGAAATACGCTTTCCGACAGGAATAAGTCTTGGGGCCAGCGGTGGGCCGGAGCGGCGCACGGAAATTGTGACGCTGGCCAGCGGCTATGAAGAACGCAATAGTCCGTGGGCGGATTCAAGGCGGCGCTATAATGCGGGATACGGCGTGCGTTCGCTTGGCGATATTCATCAGGTAATTGCATTTTTTGAAGCGCGGGGCGGCAGGCTGCACGGATTCCGGTTCAAGGATTTCAGTGATTTTCAATCTTCGCCGCCGGGGAGTGCGATTGGCCCGAATGACCAGATCATCGGGACGGGGACCGGCGCCACTACCGGTTTTCAGCTTTATAAAAATTATATCAGCGGCAGCCAGTCTTATGCGCGCACCATACGCAAGCCTGTGGCTGGTTCTGTGCGGGTGGCGCTGAACGGGGTGGAGCAGAGTTCCGGTCTGTTCACAGTGAATAGCACAACCGGGATGGTCACATTTTCGGCGGCGCCGGGCGCTGGGGTCAGCATCAGCGCAGGGTTTGCATTTGATGTGCCGGTGCGGTTTGACGCGGATTTTCTGGAGATCAATCAGGCCGCATTCAGCGCCGGACAGATACCAAATATTTCACTGGTCGAGGTGCGGTTATGAAAATTTTACCGGCTGGCATGCAGGCGCATCTGGATAGCGGCGCGACGACGCTGTGTCATTGCTGGAAGCTGACCTTGCGAAGTGGCGCGGTGTCGGGGTTTACCAGCCATGATCGCGATCTGGTTTTTGGCGGTGTGACCTATTCGGCGTTAAGCGGATTTGAGGCCAGCGCGCTGGAAAGTTCGCTGGGGCTGAATGTTGATGATCTGGAAGTAATGGGCGCGTTGAGCACAGCGGCGCTGAATGAAGCCGATCTGGCAGCAGGGAAATTCGACAATGCGGAAATTCAGATATTACGCGTCAACTGGCAGAATGTCAGCCATCGCGTGGTGCTGGCCAGTGGTAATCTGGGTGAGGTTAGCCGCAGCGCTGTTGGATTTCGCGCCGAAGTGCGAGGCCTTGCGCATCATCTGAATCAGCCGCAGGGGCGGCTGTACCAGTATGGTTGCGATGTTGATCTGGGCAGCGCGAAATGCGGCGTTAATCTGACGCTGCCTGCGTTTACGGGTATTGGCAGTGTACAGAGTATTCCGGTTATTGCGGATAACAGGCGGGCATTTGTTGCGAGCGGCCTGGGCGCATTCGCCAGTGAATGGTTTTCGCGCGGAAAAATACGCTGGACCAGCGGGGCCAATAACGGGCTGGGCATGGAGGTGAAGCAGCATGGCCTGGCGGGCGGGGTTGTTAGTCTTGATCTGTGGCTGGCGATGCCGAAGCCCATTGTGGTTGGCGATAGTTTCAGCATCACGGCGGGGTGTGACAAGCAGTTCAACACCTGCCGGACGAAATTCAGTAATGCGGTGAATTTTCGCGGTTTTCATCTGATGCCGGGGAATGACTGGATACAAACCTATCCGCGATCGGGCGACGCCAGTGATGGCGGGTTAATGTAATGAACCGTATACAGATTATTGAAGCGGCGCGTGCATGGATTGGCACGCCCTATCAGCATCAGGCGAGTTGCCGGGGCGCGGGATGTGACTGTCTGGGACTTATACGCGGTGTGTGGCGTGATCTATATGGCGTGGAACCAGAAGCCGCGCCACCTTACGCGATGGATTGGGCGGAGGCCGATGCGGCAGAGCTAATGTGTGAGGCGGCGCGCCGTCATATGCAGGAGGTGACGCCGGGCGAGGCGGGGCCAGGGGATGTGCTGATGTTTCGTATGGTACGGGGCGGGCCAGCGCGTCATGCCGGAATTATATCTGATCCCGGACATATGATTCACGCCTGTTCGGGGCATGCGGTGCGCGAAGAAGCGATTGGCGCATGGGCGCGCCGGATTGCCTATGCCTTCCGGTTTCCAGCACAGGAGAAATAAAATTTATGGCGACACTGGTTTTAACGACTGCCGCATCTGCTGGCGCCAGTAGTGCGGGGCTTGGATTTTTTGCAACCGCCGCATTGGGACTTGGTGCCGCGATTGCGGGCAATATGATTGATCAAAAGTTGTTTGGGCGTGGTGGTACGCAGTCAGAGGGGCCCAGGCTGGATGAGTTGCGTATTCTGACATCAACAGAAGGCGCGCCGATTGCGCGGATTTTTGGGCGGGTACGGATTTCCGGTCAGGTGATCTGGGCAGCGAAATTCAAGGAAGTTGCCACCACGACCGCGCAGTCATCGGGCGGCGGGGCCGGTGGCAAGGGATTGGGTGGTCGCGGCGGCGGTGCGGCATCAAGCACCACGAATTATTCCTATTATGCCCGTTTTGCAGTTGCCCTGTGTGAAGGCGAAATAAGCCGGATCGGACAGATATGGGCAGATGGCCGGTTACTCGATTTAAGCGGTGTGAATTTTCGAGTGCATCGCGGCACGCCGGATCAGATGCCGGATCCGCTTATCGAAGCCATTGAAGGCGTGGGCAATGCGCCCGGGTTTCGCGATCTTGCCTATGTGGTGTTTGAAGATCTGGCGCTGGAGCAGTTTGGCAATCGGGTGCCGCAGCTTTCATTTGAAGTGTTCCGTGGACTGAGTGATGTGGAGGAATTAATTCGCGGAGTTGATCTGATACCGGGATCCACGGAGTTTGGCTATGATCCGCAAATCCAGATCCGGGATATTGGAAAAGGCAAAACGGCGCCGGAGAACCAGAATAATCTGAGCGGGTTGAGCGATTGGGATCTGGCGATCAATCAATTGCAGGAAACCTGTGTGAATTGCAAAACCGTTGCGCTGGTGGTGGCGTGGTTTGGAACGGATTTGCGCGCCGGATTTTGTCAGGTTCGGCCAGGGGTGGAGAGCATTGACAAAATCACCCTGCCGGAATTCTGGCGCGTGGACGGGCTTGATCGCACGACGGCGCACGTGATCAGCCAGATTGATGGCGCGCCTGCTTATGGGGGTACGCCGTCAGACGCGTCGGTGGTGCGCGCGATTGCGGACCTGAAGGCGCGCGGTTTCAGGATATTGTTTTATCCATTTATCATGATGGATATTGCAGCGGGTAACACGCTGCCGGATCCCTATACGGGCGCTACCGGGCAAGCGCTTTATCCGTGGCGCGGGCGGATTACCTGTTCACCCGCGCCCGGAAAAGTGGGGACGCCGGACAAGACAGCCGCCGCCGCAACTCAGATTGCCGGATTTTTTGGCAATGCGGGAGTTGGAAATTTTTCGGTTTCGGGAACCGTTGTTTCTTATAGCGGGCCCACGGATTGGGGGTTTCGCCGCATGGTGCTGCATTATGCGCATCTGTGCGCGGCGGCGGGTGGTGTGGATGCGTTTCTTGTTGGATCGGAGCTGATCGGCGTTACGACGGTGCGCAGTAGCGCCAGTGCCTATCCGGCGGTGGCGCAACTGCAAAGTCTGGCGGCGGCGGTGAAGGGGTTGTTGCCTGCGGCGAAGATTTCCTATGCCGCCGACTGGTCAGAATATTTCGGGCATAGGCCTGCCGATGGCAGCGGAGATGTGTTTTTCCATCTTGATCCGCTATGGGCCGACGCGAATGTGGATTTTGTCGGTATTGATGTTTATATGCCGCTGAGCGACTGGCGTGACGGAGACGCACATCTGGACGCGCAGGTGGCGGATACGATTTATGATTTACCTTATCTGCGCGGTAATATTCGCGGGGGCGAGGGATATGACTGGTATTATGCGTCGCAGGCCAACCGCAATAATCAGATCCGTACACCGATCACCGATGGCGCGTATGGCAAGCCGTGGGTATATCGCTATAAGGATTTGTGGAACTGGTGGGGCGAGCCGCATTTTAATCGCCCGGGTGGCGTGCAAGGCGCAACGCCCACCGCCTGGGTACCGCAGGGCAAGCCGATATGGTTCACAGAAACCGGCTGTCCGGCGGTAGACAAGGGCGCCAATGAACCCAATAAATTTATTGATCCAAAATCATCGGAAAGCCTTGCGCCGTATTTTTCGCGTGGCACGCGCGATGATTTTATTCAGCGCCGGTTTCTGCAGGCCATCCATCAATTCTGGGATCCTGTGAACCCTGTCTATGTTGAAGGAAATAATCCGGTTAGTAGCGTTTATAGCGGGCGCATGGTTGACCCGGAAAATATTTATGTCTGGACCTGGGACGCGCGGCCCTGGCCGGATTTTCCGGCGCGTCGCGATTTGTGGACGGATGCGGATAACTGGCGGCTGGGGCATTGGATCAACGGGCGTCTTGGCGCAAGCGGGCTGCGCGAAATTGTAGAGACTGTTTTGTTCGCAAGCGGGTTTACGCAATTTGACGCGACCGGGCTGATCGGCATTGTGGATGGCTTTGTCATTGACCGGATCATGTCGGCGCGCGATGCGTTGCAACCGCTGATGCAGGCCTATTTTTTCGATGCGTTAGAGAGTGATGGGTTGATCCGGTTTGTACATCGCGGGCGCACAGCGGTTGAGGCGTTAACGTATGCGGATGTGGTGGCGGTGAATAGTCAGGGAAAGTCGGATTATGAACTGACGCGGGCGCAGGAAACCGAGCTGCCGCTGGCCATGAAGCTGCAATATATTGACGGATCGTCCGATTATCGTCAGGGCAGTGTGGACAGCCGCAAGCTGACGGGCGCGAGCGCGCGGGTTTCGGTTTTGAATTTGCCAATTGTGATGAGCCAGGCGAATGGCCAGCGCATTGCCGACAATTTATTGCAGGAAGCCTGGACCGGACGCGAGCGTGCCCGGTTTGCGTTGCCGCCCTCATCGCTGGCGCTGGATCCCGGCGATGTGATTGAGTTTGCCGGAAAAGACAGCAGCCATCGTTTGCGTATTGAACGGGTGGGTGATGCAGGCGCGCGCATGGTGGAAGCGATACAGGTGGATGCGGGGCTTGTGCAATCTGTGGCGGGGCCGGAGCGGGCGCAGACATTGCCTGCGGTCAATAGTGTGGGGCGGCCCATTGTAGAGTTTCTGGATCTGCCTGTGTTAAGCGGTGCGGATGCGGGCCATGTTTTGCGCGTGGCGGCCTATGCCAACCCCTGGCCCGGTGCAATTGCGCTGCATAAAAGCCCGGCAACCACCGGCTATGTGCTGGACCGCATGATCGAGACGTCAGCAGTGATGGGCGATAGCGATACGGCTTTTTATGCGGGGCCTATGGGGCGGTGGGATCTGGGCAATGCGCTGTGGGTGACGCTGTTTGAGGGTCAGCTTGAATCGCGCGATGATCTGGCGGTGCTGGGCGGGGCCAATGCGGCGGCGATCCGAAATGCGGGCGGGGAGTGGGAAGTGTTTCAATTTGCCAATGCGGAACTGGTGGCGCCGGGCAAATATAAGCTGTCGCGTTTGTTGCGCGGTCAGGCGGGAACGGAACGGGCGATGGGCAATCCGGTGGCGGCGGCGGCGCGATTTGTGCTGCTGAATGGCGCGGTGCGCGAAACCGGACTGACGGCGGAGCAGCGGGGCCTGGCGTTGAACTGGCGCTATGGCCCCGCGTCGCGCACCATTGATGATTTTACCTGGCAGACAAAAGTGGTGACGGCGCGGGGCGTGGGCCTGCGCCCGTTGAGCGTGGTGCATATGCGTGTGGCGCGTAATGTTGCGAACAATGATCTGACGTTAAGCTGGATGCGGCGCACCCGCATTGGCGGCGATAGCTGGGAGCAAAGTGAAGTTCCGCTGGCGGAGGATAGCGAGCGCTATGAAGTGGATATTCTGAGCGGTGTGGTGGTCAAGCGGACGCTGAGTTGCGTGACGCCGAGTGTGCTTTACACGGCGGCGCAGCAGATTGCCGATTTCGGCGTGGCGCCCGCATTGCCGCTGTCTGTGGCGGTGTATCAGATTTCCACCAGCTTTGGACGCGGAACGGGCCGGGAGGAAATGCTCAATGGATGATATGGCGATACGTCACACCCCCGCCTATAAAAAGGCCTTCGACGCTTATCTGCGGCGCGGCACGCCGATTGCGTGGTCATTGAAGATGGCCGCAGCGCAGGAACGCCCCAGCACGCATTATATCTGGCGAACAAGGGGCGATGGCAGAGTGCGCGCGACGCATGCGGTAAATAATGGCAGGATATTTTCCTGGGACAACCCGCCGCCAACAAAACATCCGGGCGAGGATTTTGGGTGTAGGTGCATAGCGGAACCGTATCTGCGAGGAGTAAGTGAGTTTGCCTATCAGGCAGTAACCAGCCCCATAAACGATTCCAGTTCAAAATGGAAACTGCTGGATTTCGTCTGGCATGCAATCAAACATGGTGACGCTGTTACCTTATCCCAAATTGGCCATTTACAGGACATCATCAATCATTATGCATATGTGGCAGAGGGCGGGGTATTTGAGCGCGTCAATCGGCAAGTCATTGATAAAGCCAGAAGATCGGGCAGCGGCTATTTTACGTATCCTTTTTCAAACCACTACAATTTTCAAGCCATCGCTTTTCCATACGGAGAATCCACTGTGAAAGGTGAATTTAGGGGATATGTTTCAAGAATAAATGGATTTATGCGGATTGACGGAACGGTCGAATATTTTTTTGAGGATGAGTATACTGACCCTGTCGGCATCAGACAAAAATTGCTGGAAGGCACATCTGATCCAGCAGCCGTTTCAGAAATAGTCCGATACCTCACCGATGGTGGTGGTGCGGTATACGACATCACTGGTGAATGGCAGACGAAATTGCAGGCGGAAGCGAAGCTGAATGAAAGCGAGAGCAGATATCAATGGAATGAAGATGAGTAGGCTGCGAGGCGCGCTTCGCCGTATCTGGCGCTGGTATATGGCGTTTTGTACTTTTTTTGTCACGCTGGCTATCCTGTGGGTATTTTATGCCATTATCCATGATCGTTATCGTTATGTGCAACTGCCCAACGGAACCCGTCTCGCCGTCACTAAGTGGTTTGAGTTGGACGGGGGGGTGGTGCTTAAAAACAGCAATGGCGATATTGTGGCGCAGCCAAATGTTGGCGGAGTGGTGTGGAACGATCAGTATGTAAAGGGCTGGCGCTGGGCACCCGGAAAAGACGATATTGTTTTCATTTATAAAGTTGGAGAGCCGACGGCGATTGACAGCACCAAAGCAACCGCAGAACAATATAGGGTGCTGATAAGACAAAGCGGCCTCAAAGATGAAGACGATTTTCTAAATTTTCCAGGTTTTCTGGATTTGATTGGGGATATCAAATACCACCGCTTCTGGTATGAGTAGGCGGCCTAAAGGTTACGGAACATGGCGGAACTTACTATGACATTACCGGGGAATGGCGGAGCAGCTTTTACGGGGAAGCAAAAAAAGATGAACAGGAAAGCCGTTACAAATGGGATTAACGTCTGTCTAGTAAGACAGAATGGAAAGGCATAGCCATGTGGGATATAGTGCAATGACGGCAAAAATAATCAGCATAGCGCTGAATAGTCGGCCGCGATAAACAGGCTGTTGGCGGATATAATTACGGTAGTACAATCGCCAGATCAATTCCCAAACCCCGGTATAACCGGCTGCAGGAATCCACCCCAGCACTATGACGAATACAATAAGCGAGCCTGTTATCGTTATGGGTGGTTCATCCGCGCATTCATGATCTGTGCAATAAGGGAATTTTTCATGGTAGGCGTACACGGCCTCCCATTCCATGCCGGATTGCCAGGCAACCGTTGCAAACATCAGGCCGTAACAGAGTGCCGCCGCCAGCACCAATCTGCCAGCGCGCAGCCAGATATTCGCCTCCGGTCTGACGCTGAAGACAATGATGGGGGTAAGGATAATGAGCAGCCAGAACCAGTAATTCATGGCGAAAGCATAATGGTTCGTGCGCGCGTTGGAAACTTATAATGCGCGGCGCGGGAAATTTCTACATGCAATGCAGGCGATGGCAAAAATGGAAGCGTCCGTATTGCTAAAAACTGTCATGTCAAGACCTGACCCCGAATCCTATGTGACCCCGAATCCTATGACGTATTCACCGATATTTATGGTCAGCGCCAAAGGGCTATCGGCACATCCGATCCCGCAGCGGCAACGCCAAAATCACTGAAAGAAACCGAACATGGTGGAACTTACTATGACATTACCGGGGAATGGCGGACGAGCTTCCGTGCCGATGCAAAAAAAGTTGAACAGAAAAGCCGTTACTAATGGGATTAGCGCCTAACTAATTGACCAGCCCGGAAAAGAACAACCTCGTGTAATAAGCGGTAATAAAGGCGAATAGGATGAGGGTATTGCTCAGCCATTTGCCTTTGAAAGCCTTGCCCGTTTTACGAACAACAGCGTGATAGCGTAACCGCCAGATCAATTCCCAGAGTCCCGTATAGCCTGTAGCTGGAACCCACCCTAACACAAAATAAGTCACCGCTGCGGCGCCAGTATAGGGTATGGCTGGGCATATTTTATCCATCCTACGAGCAAGACTCATTTCATATGGACCTCCGTTTCCGCTATGCTCATAGCGGCAGGAATGGTAGGCCTCCCATATGCGGTCATGTTTTTGATGCAGAGAAAGATTTAAGAATATATAGGCGATGCCCGCCGCCAGCACTAACCGGCCAATGCACAGCCACATATTCGTTTCCGGCTTGACGCTGAAGACGATGAGGGGAACGAGGATGATCAGCAGCCAGAACCAGAAATTCATGACGAAAGCATAATGGTTCGCGCGCGCGTTGGAAACTTATAATGCGCGGCGTGGGAAATTTCTACATGCAATGCAGGCGATGGCAAAAAGAGAAGCGTCCGTATTGCTAAAAACTGTCATGTCAAGACCTGACCCCAAATCCGTGTGACCCCGAATCTGGTGACCCCGAATCTGAGAGAAAGCTGGAAATCGCGATTCGCGGATGAAGCGCGATTTAAGCGGCAAATAAGCATTTATCGCTGGGACTAAAACAGTGGCAGGTCGCTAAATAGATGTACAGCGCCGACAGGACAAGAACGTACAGCCACACGGGAATGGAGAAAATAATCAGCGCGTTGCTGATCCATTTGCCTTTGAAGGTTTCGCTTAAGGCGCGGATCGTGTCGCGATGCTGTCTACGCCAGATGAGTTCGAAAAATCCGGCATAGGCGGCCGCTGGAACCCAGCCGAAAAAAAGGTAAAAGATATTGCTCGCCCCATCGGCAATATTAATTTCCGGGCATTCTTCGTGATGCTGAATGCCGCCATCAGGGAATTGGCTCTGGCATGCTTCATACGCCTCCCATTCCTGCGCTCTGCTCCAATGAAGTGCGGCATTGGCCAGCACATACCCAACCAGGATCGCCAGCGCCAACCGGCCACAGCGCAGCCATAGGTTCGCCTGCGGCTTGACGCTGAAGACGATGAGGGGAACGAGGATGATCAGCAGCCAGAACCAGAAATTCATGCGGGCAGCTTAACGATCAGCGCGCGCGTTGGAAACTTATAACGCGCGGCTGCGCGGGGTGGCGTGCGGCATTTGTTAGATCGAAATTCAATCCGTTTTAGACGTGACACATCAAGGGAGGAAATACGGCAATGGCGAATACGGCAAATCTTGCGCTGGTCTATCTGGAGGCGGCGCAGTCGCAAAAACATGTGACGGTGAATGATGCCCTGAGCGGGCTGGATACGCTGGTGCAGTTGGCGGTTCTGGATCGGGATTTGACCGCGCCCCCGGGTAGCCCGGCTGAAGGGGACCGCTATCTGGTGGCGGCAGGAGCGACAGGTGCATGGGTTGGGCAGGCGGGCAAGATTGCATCCTGGCAGGCAGGAGCATGGATATTCCGTACACCGCGTAATGGCTGGAAGGCGTGGGTGGTGGATGAGGCATTGCCGGTGTTTTATGATGGCGGCGCCTGGACACATACATTGAAGGCGCGCGAAAGCGATGTTGCGAAGGCGCCATTGGGCGCGCGCACTTCGTTTCGTGTTCTGGAAGAGAGCCATACGCTGGCGCTGGCGGCGACATCGGACACGGTGATTGCGATTCCCGACCGGGCGATTGTGTTTGGCGTAACCGTTCGTGTACAGACGGCCATTACCGGGGCCACGTCCTATAATTGTGGCATTGTGGGCGAGGCCAACAAATATGGCGGCACACTTGGGATTGCGGCGGGCAGCAATAATATTGGCGTCACCGGGCCAACGGCGTTTTACGCCAATACGCCGATCCGGTTTGCGGCGGTGGGCGGGAATTTCACGGGCGGGGTCATTCGCGTCGCCATTCATTATCTGACTCTGGGGGCTTCGCTATGATAGAACAAAACATGAATATCGCGAGTGTGCATGACATGGAAACCCTGGCGCGCAGCATCTGGGGCGAAGCGCGCGGCGAAAGCGAAGAGGGCCAGGCGGCGGTGGCCTGGGTGATGCGCAACCGGGTGCTGGCGGCGCAGGCGTTTATTACGCGCCAGAAGCGCGCGCATCCGCTGTTTGGTGACGGCACGCTGGTGGGCGCGTGCCGTGCGCCACGCCAATTTTCCGCATGGAACGTGGATGATGGCAATCGCGCCAAGCTGTTGAAACTGGGGTTTGAGGATGCGGCCTATTGCCGCGCCTTTGCGATCGGCGCACAGGTATGGGGCAGGCTGATTAAAGACCCGACCGGGGGCGCCACGCATTATCACCGCTTTGATATTGAACCGGTGTGGGCGAAAAGCATGAAATCCACGGCGCTGATCGGCGCGCATATGTTTTATGCGTGAGGTGGATAGCGCCCGTGCGCCGGGAAAGAAGCTGGTGGAGCTGAGCGGGATCGAACCGCTGACCTCGTCATTGCGAACGACGCGCTCTCCCAACTGAGCTACAGCCCCGTGCCAGATTTCCCCGTCAGGCACGCATAACGCGCCGAACAAGGGTCAGGGAAGGTTTTGTAGGGTCGACGGCGTCCCATGTCAAGCTGTTCGGCTCTTGCATGATGGGCTTGGCGCGGGTACATGTTGACTGAACAATCGACAGAACAAGGCGCATCATGCAAGCAGTTTTCTGGCTAATCAACGAACTTCTCAACCTTTACTGGTGGGTCATCATCATTGGGGCGGTTTTAAGCTGGCTGGTTGCCTTTGAGGTCATCAATACCCGCAACCGCTTTGTCGCTATGGCGATGGATTTTACTTACCGCCTGACGGAGCCTGCGCTTCGGCCGATTCGTCGTGTTCTGCCTGATCTTGGCGGCATTGACATCTCACCGGTGCTGTTATTGCTGGGCATCATGTTTTTACAGAGACTGCTGTTTGATCTGGCCCGGATGATTGGCGTCTAGTTCAGGCGCGATGGTTTGCTGGCGATCTTTTTTCATGGCTGAATGCGTATGAGGTAGGCGATATATGAGCAAGGCTCGCTTGATTGATGGCAAAGACTATGCCCAGGGGCTGCGGGCCAATCTGGCGGATGCGGTTGCGGCCCTGAAAGCATCGCACGGACTGACACCCGGGCTTGGCGTTGTGCTGGTGGGCGATGATCCGGCCAGCGAAATTTATGTACGCAACAAGGGTGTGCAGGCGCTCGAGGCCGGGATGCGCAGTTTTGAAAAAAAATTACCCGCAGATGCAAGCCTTGAAGATGTGCTGGGCGCGGTGCGGGCTTTCAATGCCGATCCGTCCGTACATGGATTTCTGGTGCAGTTGCCATTGCCAAAGCATCTGTCGGAATCAGATGTTCTGGCTGCGATTGATCCGGACAAGGATGCGGATGGCATACATTTGATAAATGCCGGGCGGTTGGCCAGCGGCCTTGCCGGCCCGGCGCCCTGCACGCCGGTGGGCTGTATTTTGCTGATCAGGGATGTGCGGGGGCCGGATCTTTCAGGCCTGGAAGCGGTGGTGATCGGGCGTTCCAATATTGTTGGCAAACCGGTGGCGCAATTATTGTTGCGGGAAAACTGCACGGTGACGATTGCCCATTCGCGGACCCGGGATCTGGCCGCTGTGTGCCGCCGTGCGGATATTCTGATTGCGGCTGTTGGTCAGCCGGAACTGGTGCGCGGCGACTGGATCAAGCCCGGCGCAACGGTCATTGATGTGGGCGTAAACCGCCTGCCTGCGCCTGAAAAAGGTACGGGTAAAACCCGGCTTGTGGGCGATGTGAATTTTGCAGAGGCGCTTGAAGTGGCCGGCGCGATAACCCCCGTACCAGGTGGTGTGGGCCCGATGACGATAGCCTGCCTGCTGCGCGCCACACTGTTTGCGGCATGTCGACAAAATGGAATACCGATACCCGAAATTTAGCGCTGAAGATAATAGGTAGCAGTCGATGTTTGCACCACGCATCATGATGCTGATAATCGGCGCAATGCTGGCGGGCTGTGATGCGCCTCAGCCGTTGCATGGCGCCTGTGGTGGCGAGGATTTGAGGACCGATCTGCATTATGCCGATTGCACGCGGGATGGTTCGGGTGTGGTGATGCGTACAGATCAGCCTGAGGTCGCGTTGCTGAACCGCGTGATTGTCTATTCGCCTGAGGGCGATCTGGACAACACAATACAGGGGCTTCGTCCGGACTATTTATTTTATCCGGTATCTGCCGAGGCGCTGGTCAATCGCGCGGTGGCGCGTGTGCATGCGGGTTACTATCTGAGCGCCATTGAAGATCTGGACGCGGCGCTTAATTTTAATCCCGTTGCAGCAGATGCGTTTTATGTGCGGGGAAGGCTCTATGTGCTGATCGGACGTCCGCGCCAGGCAATCAGTGATCTCAACGAGGCCTGGAGGTTAACCGGCGGACGAAATGATATTGCCTATCATCGGGCCAATGCCAATCGTCAGATCGGGCGCCTGCTGGTGGCGCTGCAAGATTATGATTATGTGCTGAAGCAGGAACCGCTGAATGTCGACGCTTATATTAATCGTGGCGCCGTTCGGCAATTGTTAGGCTATGTGCCCGAGGCGCTGGCGGATTATAAGGCTGCATTAAAGCACCGTCCCACCAGTCGCGAGGCGCGGTATGACCGCAGCATTGCCAATATTGCGATTGGCAATTTTTCTTCTGCGCGGGCTGATCTTGATGTGCTGGTGCGGCGGTTTCCGCTGGATCTGGATCTGTATCGCAGTCGTGCAATGGCGCACGCCCTGTCGGGGGATGTGGCGGCGGCACATCGCGATTATGAATATGTTCTGGCGTCATTCCCGGATGATGCGGTGGCATTAACCGGGCGGGGCAGGCTTCATGCAGAGGCCGGTGAATTCAGGCTGGCTGAAATTGATTTTAATCACGCCCTGCGGGTGCGCCCGGGCTATGCGGAAGGGTTGCTGGCGCGTGGGCAGGCCTATGGGGCGCAGGGGCGCTATGATGAGGCGCTGCAAAATATTGATGCCGCCATCCAGAATGCGCCAGGCCGGGCAGAAGCCTATGTTACACGCGCATTATTGTATCGCAGGATGGGGCAGGCGGCCAGGGCCGACAAGGATGAAGAAACCGCCGCCAGACTGCATTCGCGCATGACGCCGACCGGATCAGGACGGGAATAAGCCTTTACTTGAATTTTTTCCTCTTCGGGGTTAGGTTGCGCGGCGATTGAGGCGGACAGCTTCAATATATCGCCTAAACGCCGCCGTAGCTCAGTTGGTTAGAGCGCTTGATTGTGGATCAAGAGGCCCCTGGTTCGAATCCAGGCGGTGGTACCAGATATTTCTGGTCCGGATTGGCAGATAAGTTCCGCAGTCTAAAAAATCCAATGAATCCAGCTATTCAATGATGCGGAAGCATGTGCGTATTTTAATCTGCCAGGGCGGGCAATCTGTGTTTCAGATTGTGTCCATCAGGTATTTATCAGGTACCTATTTATCAGCACCTATTTATTAGTTGTTGTCTGCCAGCTGAAATCCTGCTCCACTTAAAATAACAATAATAAAATAAAGGGATGGAATTGGCATGCAGATAGCGCCACCTCAACAATCTCTTCCTCAACAGGCTTTATCCGTACCCCTTGAAGACCCGCTTACTCTGGCCGAAAACGCCGCGTGGCGGCTGGCCTGGGAACAGCCTCAGTATAGCGCCCATTCCGGGGTCAGCGGTCGTCAGTACCGTGCGCTGATTTTATTATTTTCTCTGATCGGTTTGCTAACGTTGATTGCTCCTCAGAAGTCTTTTCTGGTGCTTGGTTGGGGGCTTGCTGTTTTCTTTATCACTGTAGCTGTTTTTCGATGCGTGCTTCTTGTTGCCGGACTGTATGTTGCGTGGCGAACCAGCCATATCACTGCGAAAAACATGCTTCTAAGCGACGCGGATTTGCCAGTCTATACCATTATTGTACCATTATACCGCGAACCCGATAGTGTATCGCAACTGATCGCAGCATTGACGCGGATGGAATATCCGACAGAGCGGCTGGATATCAAGCTGGTTCTGGAAGCCGACGATGAGGATACATTTAAGGCGATTCAAAAGATTAATCCCCCGGCATATTTTGAAATATTGCGGGTTCCGCCGCTTGCGCCGCGCACCAAGCCGAAGGCCTGTAATTATGCGCTCGCATCTGCGCGCGGTTCACTCGTCGTAATCTATGATGCGGAAGATATTCCTGATACGGATCAATTGCGCAAGGCGGCCGAGCTGTTTCTTACAGGCGCACCGGATTTGGCATGTTTGCAGGCGCGGCTGAATTATTATAATCCCCGCGAAAACTGGCTGACGCGGCAATTCACCCTGGAATACAGTATGTGGTTTGACTGGCTGCTGCCGGGATTGCAGGCGCTGGGTTTGCCGATCCCGCTTGGCGGCACGTCGAACCATTTTCGCACGCATATCCTGCGCGCATTGGGTGGGTGGGACGCCTATAATGTGACCGAGGATGCCGATCTGGGGCTTCGTCTGGCGCGCAGAGGGTATATATGCGCGGTACTGGATTCAACCACGATGGAAGAAGCCAATTGCCAGCATATCAACTGGTTGCGCCAGCGCACACGTTGGCTGAAAGGCTATATGCTGACCTGGCTGGTGCATATGCGCAGGCCGCTAGTGTTGTGGCGGGAATTGGGACCGGGGGCATTTCTGGGTTTCCAGATGTTTGTTGGGGGTACGGTTGCGCTGGCGCTGGCGATGCCCGTGGCACTCTTGATATTCATCCTGGGCATTTCTGCGTACGGGCCTTCGGTTTCGGAAAGCCTTGCGCAGGTGAACGGATTAATCCTTGTTTCCGGTTTGTTGGTTGCCGGGATTAGCGCCACTATCGGGGCTATAGGCCGGGGAAACTATGATCTGGTGATAGATGTTGCGCTTACACCCTTATACTGGGGGTTGACCATGCTCGCATCGCTCAGGGCCCTGTGGCAATTGGTCAAAAACCCGTTTTACTGGGAAAAAACCCGCCACGCGATCAGCCGGATATCCCCCAGCCTGTCCCCAGAGCCACAATCTGCCCCGGAAAAATATCCTAATCGGCGTAATAGGGGTATCCCAGATATGCTTGTCCCGAAAAAGAAATTCTTGGTACAATAAAAAAAGCTATACGCGGCCTAAAAATTTCTACTAGTGTATGGGACGGTGACCCTTTTTGCTTGGATTTTGTGCACATGACGAATGCTACGGTTAAATGGTTTAACCCCGCCAAGGGGTTTGGTTTTGTTACTTTTGAGGATGGTACGCCCGACGCCTTTCTGCACATTTCGGTTGTTGAACGCGCCGGTTATGCCAGCCTGGGCGAAGGTACAATGATCGAATGCGAGGTAGGCCAGGGACGAAAAGGCCCCCAGATTGAGAATATCTTTTCCGTCAAGGACGCGCCCAGGTCGGCGCCATCTTCGTCTGGTTCCGGTGGTTCCGGTGGTTCCGGTCCACGCGGCGGCGGTGGCGGCGGCGGCGGTAGTTCGGGTGGCGGCGGCGGCGGTGTCGTAACCGGTTCCGCAGAAGGCATTGTGAAGTGGTTTAATCCCGCCAAAGGCTTTGGCTTTGTGCAGCCAGACAGCGGTGGCAAGGATATTTTCCTGCATATCTCTGTAGTAGAGCGTGCAGGGATTAGCTCCCTGATGGAAGGGCAGCGGGTGCGGGTTTCCACGAGCAGTGGCCAGAAGGGACCGCAGGCCGAAAGCATGGAATTGCTTTAGGGGTTTTCTGTAAGCAGAATCTGCTTGTTTCAGACTGAGAAGCCTGGTGGTTATGCCAAGAGGATCAGGGTCCAAAAGGGGATCCATGTAACGCTTTGTCATCCTGATCGCAGGGAAGGGTCTCTATCCATTGCGCGGGGATTCTTCGCTTCGCTCAGAATGACAATGAGTCACGATACAATAAAGAGTCACGATACAATAAATCACGATACAATAAATTACGACGCGCGGCCGCCCGTATCATTGCGCGGGAATTTTCAACTGACGGCTGTTTTTTAATTATTTGCCAAATCGGGCAACCCGAAAGCCGTTGGCGTCCACCCTGTCATTTACGCCTTGCCAGCCGCGAAACGCGGAACGTGTCGCCCAGGTGATGCTTTTCCAGGAACCTCCACGGACGACCCGGCGTTTACAATCTCCGGTCAGTTGAGGACGGCTATCTGATGGCGCGCCTTTATAGCCATCGTTCCAGCAATCATAAACCCACTCCCAGACATTGCCGAGCATATCGTGCAAACCAAATTCATTTGCCAGATAAGTTCCGACAGGGGCCGTCGTGGCAGTGGCGTCAATACAGGTGAAATGCGGCCAATCAAACTGATGAACACGCTGCGCTGAAATATCATAGACATTGCCGAAGGCGCATGCGACCTCGTTTTCATCCCAGTAACGCGGGGCGCTGTTGCCGGCACGGGCCGCATATTCCCATTCCGCTTCTGATGGCAAACGGTATTGTTCGCTGGTTACCGTGCTTAGCCAGAGCGTATATTTTCGCGCGTCATGCCAGCTTACATTGGCAACCGGGCGATCCGCGCCTCCGCCCCTGCGGTCATCCGCCACTTCACGACAGGCGCGCGCGGCAACACAATGTTCCCATTCGGCGACGCTTACTTCAAAACGCCCAATGGAAAATGGGCTGTGGATGGATACTTCGCGCATCGGGCTTTCATCGCTGCTTCTGCCGCGTTCACCCTCCGGCGATCCCATTTGAAAACGGCCCGCTGGAATTACCACCATTTCCGGACATTTCTCACAGTCCCGAAAACGCGCACCCGGCATGATCCTGAATAAATTTCGCTTCAGTACATCACTGGCAGAAGGCGGTGGATCTACCGGATCAACAGCATTCACCGGCGTCGCGATAAGCAGCAGCGCTGAAACAGTTATGAATTTTACAAGACGCAGTAACATGCCCGATTTCCTGAAATATACATTCCGCATACCGCGCATGAATATGATATGCAAGCAGCCCATTGCACAATGCTGTTGCAGAAGGATAAAAAGAGTTAACCTCAGGGTATAATTTTGCTGCCGGGAACAATCACGAAAGAGCGCAACCAATGGATCCGTTAACGGGTGGGAATGCAGTGCAGGTCGACGAAGCAGGCCTGATCAAGGATAGCGGTATAGAAACCTTTGTTCAGGATGTCATCGAAGCATCTATGAAACGACCGATTCTGGTGGATTTCTGGGCTCCCTGGTGTGGCCCGTGCAAACAGCTAACCCCAATATTGGAAAAATCCGTCAGGGCGGCGCAGGGCCGTGTCGCGCTGGTTAAGGTCAATATTGATGAAAATCAGCAGATTGCCCAGCAATTGCGAATTCAGTCGATACCGGCCGTATTTGTTTTTGACAAAGGACAACCGGTAGACGGTTTTGTTGGAAATCAGCCGGAAAGCCAGATCCGGGCCTTGATAGAGCGTGTCGCCGGACCCGGCGGGCCATCACCACTGGATCAGTTACTGGAAGCTGCTGCCGAAGCATTTGAAGCGGGGGATTTTGCGGTTGCCGCCCAGGCCTATGCCCAGGTGTTACAGGAAGATACGAACAATCCATTGGCGATTGCCGGGTTGACCCGGTGTAATCTGCAAGCCGGAAATCTGGATGGCGCGCGTCAGATACTTGCGCTGACACCATCCGCGCACGAGAACCATGCCGAAATTGTTGCAGTGAGGGCAGCACTTGAGCTGGCGGAATCGTCGCTGAATGTCGGGGATCTGGCAGCGCTGGAGGCAGCGCTGGTGAACAATCCCGCCGATCATCAATCGCGTTTTGATTTGTCCGTTGGACTGGCGGCAAAAGGTGACAATGAAGCCGCCGCAGCGCATTTGCTTGAAATAATCCGCAAGGATCGCAAATGGAATGAGGAGGCGGCGCGCAAACAACTGGTGCGGCTGTTTGAAATACTGGGCCCGGAAGATCCGGTCACCATGGACGCGCGCCGCAAACTGTCAGCAATTTTGTTTTCATAAGCGCGGTCTGAATAATGCGCCAGCCCCGGAACTATCTTGACATAAGTGCGTTGCCGCAACGGTTCGCGATTTTTCCGCTGGCGCGGGTTTTGTTGCTTCCGGGCTGCCCGCTTCCATTGAATATTTTTGAGCCGCGCTATCTGGCGATGATTGATGATGCACTAAGCAATGATCGTGTTGTGGGCATGATCCAGCCGCATGCCGAACAATCCTTAAGCGTGGCGCCCGGCGGAATGAGCGGACAGGATCGCCCCGCGCTTTATAATGTCGGATGCCTGGGGCGCCTGACTTCGTTTAGTGAAACCGGCGATGGGCGTTATCACATCATATTAAGTGGGATTTGCCGGTTTGAAGTGCGTGAGGAATTGCCGGTGACGACGCTGTATCGTCAGGTTGTCGCAGATTATACGCCGTATGCCAGCGATCTTGCGTCAAAGGATACCAGTGAGGTGAACCGACCGGCACTGCTTGGGGATCTGACAAATTACCTGGAACAGCAGAAACTTTCCGCAGACTGGAAAGCCGTGGAAAATACACCGACCGAAGATCTGGTAAATATGCTGGCAATGAACTGCCCCTTTGAATTATCGGAAAAGCAGGCGCTGCTGGAAGCCAGAAATCTGCAGGAACGTTCGAAAATCCTGATGACGCTGCTTCAGATGGCCGTCGCAGGGACATCATCGACGCCAGATGCAACATTGCAATAAACGGTTTTGCGCGAGAGGACGAACATCATGTCGGATAAAGCAGTGATCACCAGCCACAAGGTAGATCCAAAGCTGTTGGAAATACTGGTTTGCCCGGTGACCAAATCAACATTGGAATATGATGCGGTGGCGAAAGAGCTGATCAGCCGCAAGGCCGGACTGGCCTATCCGATACGCGATGGCATTCCGATTATGCTTCCAGATGAGGCGCGCATCCTGAGTGATGGCGGAGTTACATGAGCAATTCATCGCCATGGCCTGTGGAAGTAAAACTCAAACAGGCTGAGAATCTGCTGGTGATCAGTTTCGATGATTCCAGCAATTTTACGCTGAGCGCGGAGTTTCTGCGCGTGCATAGCCCAAGCGCCGAGGTTAAGGGGCATGGCCCGGGCCAGGAAGTTACGGTCGCTGGAAAGCGCAATGTGGCGATTACCCGGCTGGACCCTGTGGGCAATTATGCGTTGCGCATTCATTTTGATGACGGGCATGATACCGGGCTTTACAGTTGGGCTTATCTCTATGAAATGGGCCAATCCCATGAAAAATTATGGATGGAATATCTTGGCAAGCTGGCCGTCCAGGGGCTTAGCCGGGATGCCGCAACACGCGCGAAAGCGCCGCCCGTTTCCGGTCTGCGCTTTAACGAGGATTAAGCGCGCGTAATACACCCAAACAGAGCAGGACTGAAATCCACAGACTGGCCTGCCACCAGCTTTGCCACTGACCAAAGCTTAAAAGCCCGACGCATAATGCGCTTGCGGTACTGGCGCACGTCATGGCGCCGGCAAGCCGGCCATGTTCAGTGGCGATTGCCGTCAGGCTTTTCCCTATTCCATAGAGCAGCAGCATCACCAGCAGTGCGCCCATCGCGCCCATTTCCAGCCACACCTGCAATACCCCATTGTGCGGATGCAGCGGCAGCAGCCCGATGCCTGGATAAATCACCTCGCTGCCGTCGGGCTGTTCCAGTACAAACTGGGTTTTGCCCGCATCAATATTTCGCGAAGCGTCAAAGCCCCAACCAAGAAGTGGTTTGGTGGCAATCTTGTCAGCCACGTAATGCCATATTTCCACGCGATGCTGCCACGATCCGGGTAAGGTGTGTTTTTCTATTCCCACGGATTCCGGGCGCGCTACGTAATATGAAATAAATGGCATGATGATGATAAGCAGGATCGCTGCAATAGCCATCAGACGGGGTGCGCGTTGCGGCGCAAACCAGGTCCAAAGATAGGCTATTGCGCCAACAACCATTGCCAATGGCGCCGCCTGCATGGGCAGGGGAGCTATGGTCAAAAAAACCGCCCCCCCCAACGCAGCGGCCAGCCATTTCCCCTTGCCTGGAAACAGGATCATGCAGCACGCCATCGCAGGCCACACGAACAGCGCCAGCAAGCCAGCGCCACGGCTGATCGCGCCAAAACCATAGATCAGACGAAATAATTCCTGCTCATGCGGTGTCGGAAAGCGCGCCTGCATGACCGCCTGTAATCCGGTGATCAGGGTAATGATCCGGGCCTGTGTGGCCAGCTCAATCCAGTACAGTATCAGCGCAAGGAGAATGCCGACCGGCAACAGGCGCACAAGCCATTTAATGGTATCGCTTTCGGCATCACGCACTACCGCCATTGCGGCACAGGCGCCAAGCCATAACAGGACAAGTCGCAACAGTTTATCCACGGCGACTGCGGGTCCCGGTGCCCACCCCAAACTGATCGTGGCCATCACCAGCAATCCGCCCAGCGCCCAACCAATGGGATTTCGGGCAAGATCATATATCGCCCGGCGCCAGGCCGAAAATCCCGGAACCGTGAGGGCCACCAGCCCCAGCAAAATGACCGTGCCATTCGCCCCGAAGACGACAATGGGTACAAACGCCGCAGCCGCAAGCCCCAATAGCAGGCGTCGGATTATAATTGCCATGCACATATGCCGATTATTGGAGATATGGTATCACTTTAGCAGTAGCGGCGGGCAAGATGCGCGCCGCTTAAAATCGTGTTATAATAGCAGTTAAATCGCCGGTAATGCGAATATTACATTAGCGGCCCATCCAGGGATTACCAACCAGGGCATGCCTGAATTTTTTCGACCAAGAATTGGGTTGTCAGGTCGGCTGATGGTCTTGACCATCGCCTTTGTTCTGTTGTCGTCGATCATGATTTACGTACCATCCATTGCCTATTTCCGGCTGCAATATCTGAACAGCAAAATCGCCGGGGCGCAGATTGCCAGTCTGGCGGTGGAGGCGGCCCAGGACAATACGCTGCCGGTTTATCTGGAAGCGGAACTGTTAACCAATGCAGATGTGCTGGCGGTGGCGCTGCGCCGCGACAGTGTGCGCTTTTTGCTGCTGGCCGGGGATTTGCCTGCGAACATTGACGCGCATTTTGACTTGCGAAATGTCGGCCCCCTTGACGCAATGATAGACGCCTTTACCACTTTGCGCGTTGGGGATCATCGCTATATCCGGGTGATGAACGCGCCTGTTCATGGCGGTGGCGATATTATTGATATCGTCATGCGCGAGCGCCAGTTGCGCCAGGCGATGATTGATTATTCGTGGAATGTGGCGGGGCTGGCCCTGTTGATTTCATTTATTACCGCGTCCCTGATATACTTCACGCTGCATTTCATGATGGTGCGGCCGATTCGGGTGCTGACCGAAAGCATGGTCGGCTTTCGTAAAAATCCGGAAGACACCCGCCATGAAATCAGGCCCTCTGATCGTCAGGATGAAATTGGTTTGGCCGAACGCGAACTGGCCGGCATGCAGGCCGCCGTGCGGCAGTCCCTGAAACAAAAAGCCCGGCTTGCGCAACTGGGGACCGCTGTCAGCAAGATCAACCATGATCTGCGCAATATTCTGGCCAATGTACAGATGGTTTCTGACCGGTTATTGAAAGTCGATGATCCCAATGTGCGCCGGTTGACGCCCAGCCTGATTGGCTCTGTCGGCCGCGCCATTGATCTGTGTACGGACACATTGACCTATGGCGGGGCGCGCGAAAAATCCCCGCGCCGCCTGCTTTTTAAATTTTCGCCGCTACTGGATGAAATCGGAGCAAGTATCTGTCAGCCACCGTATGCGCATATTCACTGGTTGAACGCGGTGTCCCCTGATCTGGAAATTGACGCCGACCCGGATCATATTTTTCGCATCGTACAAAATCTTGGACGTAATTCGGCGCAGGCGATGAACGATTTTGGCACGATACGCATAGAGGCCGCCCGATCAGGGAAAATGGTCAGCATTGATGTGATCGATGATGGCCCCGGCCTTTCCGAAATGGCGCGCGAGCATCTTTTCGAGCCATTTGCAGGAAGCACCAGCAAGGGCGGCAGCGGCCTTGGCCTCAGTATTGCGCGCGATTTAACCAATGCGCATGGCGGTGATTTACGCCTGCTGCACAGCGGCCCCAATGGGACGGCCTTTCGTGTCGAAATACCCGATAGCGATGTTATGGTCATCCACAAATTGCATGCCGCACCTCGCTAAACGCTAATCCCCGATTGCCACGCCTTCGCGGCGTTTGTCGGCGCCGCCTTCCAGCCGGCCGCCAATTAGGCGAATGCCCTGCACGCCGCTGAACGTGGGTTGAATTTCCACGGCGTGACCAAGTTCTGTGAATCGTGGCGCCAGTTTTTCCAGCGCGGTGCCTGCTTCCAGTTCCAGCGGCCCGTTGCGATTGATCAGGCGCGGCTGATCAATCGCTATCTGCATATCCAGCCCCCAATCCAGCAGGCCAACCAGCGTTTGCGCCACATAACCGATAATGCGCGTGCCGCCGGGCGAACCAAGACTGGCATAGAGCGCGCCGTCTTTATCAAATACCAAAGTGGGGCTCATGGAAGATAGCGGGCGTTTGTCGGGCGCCACCGCATTGGCCACCGGCATGCCATTAATTTGCGGTACAAAGGAAAAGTCCGTAAGCTGATTATTCAGGATAAAGCCGCCCGCCATGACATGGCTGCCAAAGGGCGCTTCGACCGAACTGGTCATTGACACCGCATTGCCCTGCGCATCAATAATTGAGACATGCGAGGTGGAAGGCAGCGCGCCATCCGCATTGGGCGCGTAATTAATCCCGGCCTGGCGTTTGGGTTGCCCGGACTGCACGGGTGCGGGGCCGGCCGGACCAGGTTTTATAAGGCGCGCGCGGTCAGCCAGATAATGCGGGTTGATCAGTCCTGCAACCGGCACATCCACCACATCGCTATCTGCCAGAAACTGCGCGCGATCCGCATAGGCGAGGCGTTCCGCCTGCGCCAGCAGATGCAGTGCCTCAACCGAGTCCGGGGCCAGTGCGGACATCTCAAAACTTTGCAGCATTCCAAGAATTTGCAGCACCGCAACACCCCCGGATGTGGGCGGCGGCATGCCGCAGACTTTATATTCCCGGTACGGACCACATACAGGCACACGCTGTTTCGCCTGATACTGCGCCAGATCATCCAGCGACAATGCGCCGCCCTGTGCGCGGGTCGCATCCACCATTGCCTGCGCCAGATCGCCGGTATAAAAGGCGCGCGCTCCGCCAGCGGCTATCGCGCGCAAACTTTTCGCATAATCCGGATTGCGCAACATCGTCCCTGCGGGCAGGGGCTTAGGTGGATCATCCGCCGTAAAATATAATGCCCGCGTCTGCGCAAAGGCCGACAGTTTCGGCATGGCCCCGGTCATCAGGTGCAGCCGCGCCGATATTGGAAAGCCGTTTTGCGCAAGCGCAATCGCGGGCGAAAATAAATCTGCCCAGGCAAGTTTCCCGTGTTTCTCGTGCGCCAATGCCAGCATGGCAATCACACCGGGAACACCTATTGCGCGCCCGCCGGTAAAGGCGTCGCGAAATCCCAATGGCTGCCCATCGGGTTGCAGAAATAAATCCGGGCGCGCCGATGCAGGTGCGGTCTCGCGGCCATCATAGGCTGTGATTTGCTTGCTGGCCTGATCCCAGTGCAGCAAAAACGCGCCACCGCCAATACCCGATGATTGCGGTTCCACCAGCCCCAGTACGGCCTGCACCGCGATGGCGGCATCCACTGCCGTGCCACCCTTGCGCAAGATCTCGCGCCCCGCTTCGGCCGCCAGCGGATGCGCCGCAGCGACCATGTGACGTTCTGCGGTGACCGCCTGTGCAGGCTGGCCAAACCAGACAAGCAGCAGGACAGCGATAATATTACGCGCCAATCCAGCCATCATATGTTCCCCGCGCATAGCCAATTCCTTGCAGACAGATAATGCTATATCATGTCCAGATGACAAAGACTGTTTCCGAACCGGGCGTGGTTCCCGGCCCCCTGAATCTGATCAGCGATGTCGATGGCATACGCGTCGGCAATGCAGAAGATCATGCCGCGCGCAGCGGCGTCAGCATCGTGCTGCCTGAATGGCCCTGTACGGGGGGCGTCGATATTCGTGGCGGTGCGCCCGGCACGCGCGAAACCGATTTGCTGAACCCCACCTGTCTGGTGGACAAGGTGGATGCGGTGGTGCTGTCCGGTGGATCGGTCTACGGGCTGGATGCCGCCAGCGGCGCGACCGCCTGGCTGAGCATGCGCGACCGTGGTTTTCGCATGAGCGCAAGTGCCATGGTAGCGCCCATCGTGCCTGCTGCCATTCTGTTTGATCTTGCCAATGGCGGCAATAAAGGCTGGGGCATGACGCCGCCCTATCGCGCACTTGGCATTGCGGCCTGTGATGCGGCGGGACGCGAATTTCAACTCGGCAATGCCGGGGCGGGTCTGGGGGCCGGGGCCGGTATCTACAAAGGTGGCCTGGGCAGCGCATCGGCCATTTTGAAAGGCGCACTGGACGGCGCGGATTTGCAGGTCGGCGCGCTGGTGGCGGCCAATCCGTTTGGATCGCCGGTCATTCCCGGCACCCGCACCTTCTGGGCCGCAGCCTTTGCCATGAACAATGAGCTGGGCATACAGGCCGCATATTCCGGCGCGCTGGACCCGGCCCCGATGGCAGGCAGCAAATTACATGCGACGCCCGGCGGCAATACGACCATCTGTGTGGTGGCGACCAATGCCATTTTGACCAAGGCGCAGGCACAGCGTGTAGCGATCATGGCCCATGACGGCTTTGCGCGCGCCGTGCGCCCGGTGCATACGCCGCTGGATGGCGATGTGGTGTTTTGTCTGGCCAGCGGCACAGCGGCGCTGTCCGGGTCGGAGCATTTGGGTTTGTCGCTGATTGGCGGCATTGCCGCTGATTGCGTCGCCCGCGCCCTGTCGCGCGGTGTATACGAGGCCCAAACCCTGGCCCATATGCGCAGCTACCGCGATATTCACGGGGTTTAGCGCATATAGACCCGTACTTCGTTGCTGGATACATCGCCGCTGGTGGTGGAGGAAATGCTCAGGCGGCTGGCGGGCAGGCCCATATCGGCAATTGACGCCATCACCGCCTCGGCGTTGCGCCGCGACTGGGTCTGGCTGCGCCGCATGTCAGAGGCATTGCCCCCCGCTGGCACCACAGACACGACATCGAAACGGGCGTCCGGGCGGCTTTCCAGCGCGCGGGTTAATGCGGAATAGAGCGGTTGTTCAAAATCAACGTCCGAACGGTCAAAACGAATCACCACCAGTGGACGGCCAACTGCTGCAATCCCGCTTGATCCACCAGAAAATGCCGTGCTGCCAACAGGCGCCAGCGTTGCGCCCGAAGCCAGGGTTTCGCCAAACATCACGCCCTTTTTAATGCCATTGGCCAGCGTGGTCAGGCGCGCGCGTTCATTGCCAACATAGCCGGTTTGCCGGCCAATATCCGTGGACAATTCCCCCAGCAGGCGCTGGATCAGCACCAGAGAGCGGTTGGTTTCATCTTCCAGAATGCCAAGCTGGCGATGATCTTCATCAATGGCGCCGGCAAGTCCATAGGTCGCGCGCGCGGTTTCCAGCATGAATTCGCCCATGCCGGCATCTTCGGCCACGGCATTGCTAAGCCCGTTCAGCGCGGAAATGTCAGAGCTGAGCCGGTCCAGATCGGCCTGCGCCGCGTTCCACTGATTGATCACGATGGGATTGCCCGGTGTCGTGCCGAGTTGCAGACGCGCCGTTACAGCAGCGACTGTGCCATGATAACGCTGGGCATTGCCCGCTGTGATCGCGCGCAATTCCTGAAGGCGCGAATTATGCTGGCTGATTCGTCCGTCCAGCGCCTGTAACTCGCCACGCAACTGGATGACCCGCTGCCCGACCATGGTGCCGGTCGGCGCATTTTGGGAAGGCTGCATGGGTGAAAAATTCGTGTTGCCCAGCAAAGGCGGCGCGCCGGCCGTTGCCGAATCGATGACCGGTTGCCCGGCCAGTTCCCCCGATGACGGCGGCGATGCAATTTGTCCGCCAGCCCCGGTGGGCTTATCACCGGAAAACGACGGCCAAAGGGAATCCGCTGTTCCCGAGCAACCGGAAAGCGCCCCAAAAAGCAGCAAGCACGCCGCAATGACAACAGCCCGCGATGTATGCAATGCAATCCCCTCTAACGACCCGTTTGCGTCTGCATGCCCCGGAAGGGCCGCATTCCCCTTATTTAACAAAATCCCAATACCCCACACTAGCGCCAGGGTTCAAGTATGATTCCAACCCCGACTATCGGGCCGATCTTAGTGCATCATATTATGACGCCACAAGCAGTTATCTATCATTTTGCTCTGTTGGTGAATATGATTTTCAGTGCCGGGTTATCAATGCTTGTCATTGGGGTCACATTTGATTAGGTTCGCGGCCCTAACAGGAAAATGCGCAAGCCTAACAGGCACCCGTAGCTCAGCTGGATAGAGCACCAGACTACGAATCTGGGGGTCAGGAGTTCGAATCTCTTCGGGTGCGCCATTTTGTTAATTGATTAGGGTGCTGGGCCTGGCTTGCATAAATCCCCCCGGAAAAACCCTCCGCAAGGCTTGTATTAGGCGCCCTTGGGGTAGTCTTCGGAGATATTGGAACCAGTCCCATCTATGCATTTGGACTGGCTTTTGATTCGGATGGCCCGTTCCGCCCGGAGCGTGCCGATACTAACGGCGAGGGCGGCATTCTGGCACTAATGGCGCGCGCCTAGTCTGCGGTGGATTATTTCCATCTGCCTGTTCCCCAGGTCGTGGAACTTGGCGTTCAGGAAGAAATTTAGCATGCTGTATCTGCGGGCCCGTTCTGATAAAAAGACCGCACACAGCAAATACTGGGGTCCGGACAATGCCCGCGAATGACGAAATGATTGAAAACGTACTGGCCGCTCTGGCCGCGCGGATCGGCACTGATTGCGGAATTAATGCAAGCTGGACTTATGATCTTGGGCCACATGGCCATGTGTTTGTGGATTGCAAAACCGTGCCGCACCGCATCACCCGTGAAAATGGGGGTGGCGACTGCGTGATTTCGCTCAGTCTGGAAGATATGTGGCGGCTGATGTCCGGCCAGGTGGATAGTCAAAGCGTTTTCACCCAGGGCAAAATCCGGCTGACCGGCAACATGCCACTGGTGCTGAAAATTGATACGCTGCTGGGCACCTATCGCGTTGCGCAGGGATCCTGAGCGTATGAGCCTAAACCCGGTTCCGGCGGGCGGACGGTTTGCATGGCTGCGCACCACAGATGGCGTAAGATTGCGGGCCGCCTGCTGGCCCGGGACACAACCCATAGGCACTGTATTGCTGCTACAGGGGCGCACCGAATGTATCGAAAAATATTATGAAACCATAGGCGATCTGCGCGCGCGCGGCTATGGCGTCGCAGCGTTCGACTGGCGCGGACAGGGTCTGTCTGACCGCATATTGCCGGACCGCCATAAGGGCCATGTGCGCGACTTTGCCGAATATCATCTTGATATTGATTGTTTCCTGGAAAAATTTGTGCGGCCCGCAACAGAACTGGCGGAGCCATATATTCTGATGGCCCACTCAATGGGGGCGCATATTGCCGTGCGCTATCTGCATGAGCGGCCGGAGCCATTTGCGCGCGCCGTCCTGTGCAGCCCGATGGCCTACATCAATACAGCCCCAGTGCCACATTTTATCGCGCGGGGCATTGCCGCACTGGGCAAGGCGCTGGGATTTTCAGAAAGCTACACGCCGGGAGGCAAACCCTACAGGCGCGAGAATGAACCGTTTAACACCAACCTGCTGACCAGCGACAAAAAGCGCTATGCCCGCAACGCCGATATGCTGGAAGACAATCCCGATCTGGCCCTGGGCAGCCCAACAATTGGCTGGCTGGACGCGGCCTTTCGTTCCATCGAAATGATCCTTGATCCGGAATATTGCGAAGCTATCGATACGCCTGCAATCCTGTTTTATGGCACGCAGGAAAAAGTATCATTACCTGAATATCAGCAATTGCTGGCAGAACAAATGGCGCGCTGCGAAGAAGTTTGCATCACTGACGCGCGCCACGAAATTCTTCAGGAGACGGACGAAATACGCGCGCAATTCTGGACAGCGTTTGACCGCTTTATGAAGCGCCCCTGAACTTATGCGGCAGGCCATAGCGCGGGAAATTGCGCCGCCAGCCATTTGGCCAGCGCCGCGTTCACATCCAGCGGTTTTTCCTGCGCCATCCAGTGACCGGAATTGACCACCGCTTCTGTCAGATTGGGACAGTTGGCGCGCATTGGTCCGGCCAGGCGCGATTCCACCGTTTCGCATACATAATCATATTGTCCATGCAGAAACAGCACCGGCATGTTCAGCCGCCAATTGGCTTTGGCGCGTGTCGCATAGGCGTCATTGGCCGGGCCGTTCATGTACCAGCTATCAGGACCAAAGAACCCGTTGCGCGTTAGCGCTGCCACATACCGATGTTCGTCCTCTTCGGTCAGCACGGTTTCATCGCGCGGAAAATCCGGCGCCGCCTTTACACCCGGTCCAAACCAGCCACCATTGGCGCGCACCGTCGCGGTGACGGCGGGCTGGTCTTTGCCAGCGGGGCTGCCGGAACGAAACAGCAATCGCACCGTGTTGCGGATATTCGCTTCAAAGCCTGCCACGGCGGCAGAAAAATTTTCGCGGTAGAAAAGCTGATAATCCCATTGCGCGGCGGGGAATTTATCTTCCGGGTAAATCCTGCGATCCGCCAGCGGCAGCACAGTCTCCACCGACAGGCCTTGCGGAATATAGGGCACGCACAGGTTCGCCACCCCGTGACAACGATCCGGATATTGCTGCGCAATGGCCCACACCACCGGAGATCCCCAGTCATGGCCCACCCAGATGGCTTTTTTCGCGCCCAGCGAATCCAGCAACTCAATCATGTCCGTGGTGATCTGTTCGAGAGAATAATCTTCATGGTGCGCATAAACGCTGGAGCGCCCATAGCCGCGCATGTCCGGCGCAATGGCGCAAAACCCCAGCCCCGCCATCACCGGCAACTGATGGCGCCAAGAGTGCGAAAGCTCCGGCCATCCGTGTACGAATATTATTGGCGTGGCGTCCGCTTTGCCGCACGACAGATAGAACGTCGTGTGCCGACTGGTTTTCAGTGTGTTGTCGAGAACCGGAAAAATCATGACGTATCTCCGTGAATTTTTTTAACACTATAGATAAAAATATTCGCTGTCACCCGGAGTGCGGCGATGGCCTTTGCCTAAATTTTGCCCTTATCTGGCAATAGGCTTATCTCAGGAACCTCTGAACAAGCCAAATTTTTGTCATTCTGAGCGCAGCGAAGAATCTCTGCCGCGCTCGTTTGCCTCGGGATTCTTCGCTGCGCTCAGAATGACACTGGACTTGTTCAGAGGTTCCTTAAATGTAGATTGCCTATCACTGTCCGGGTGGTTTAACAGTGATGCAGGTCGATTCGATTTTGAATGCACACCTGTCGTGTGGAAATGAGGAGGATAGTATGTCCATATCCGTTTTACGACTTCTTATGGTTGCCTCGCTTGGTCTGACAGTTGCCGCCTGCGGTACCAACCCAAAGCAGCGTGGGCTAAGTGGCGGCGCGATTGGCGCGGGCACGGGCGCGGTCGTTGGGGCTGTTACCGGACTTAGCGTTTTGCAGGGTGTCGCAATTGGCGCAGGTGTAGGCGCGGTCGTTGGCGCCGTGACGGATAACAGTCAGATCAATCTTGGCTCGCTTGGTTCAGGTTCCCAAAAATCCGGTTCCTCTGCGCATCAGGCCTCTAACAATTCTGGCACGCCACGGGCCACCCTCGCGGCATCGCCGCTGGTTGAAGACGTGCAGGCTGCATTGGGCCGCGCTGGCTATAATGCCGGGCCCGCCGACGGGCTTGCCGGTCCGCGTACGACCAAAGCAATCACGGCCTATCAGCGTGATAATGGCCTGGCGACCGATGGTGAACCCAGCGCCGAACTGCTGCAACATCTGTTAAGCCGCAAGACCTAATTCCCGCACTGCTGGTCAATCGGTAAATGGCCGGGTACTTTTGCACCCGGCCATGCCTGTAGATGCCAGCCATGCCTGTAGATGGATGTATGGGGCCAGTTCAAAGCCGCCCTCATTTGCCACATGGGTATAGGCCTGGAGCGCGATGTCGGCGACGCCATAGCAACCCTCAGCAGCAGCTTATATCCGTCCCCAGAACCTAAACTATCGTATAATTTCAGAATATACCCCCCATTCTATAGTATATAAAAAATTCGACATTTTAATTAATTAAATCGTAGCTAATACTTATACTATTTAATTATAAGTTTTTCCGTCATTTATAATATTTTAACTTATACATAATTATTTGAAATTAGTGATAGTAATCAGGGCGCGCGATAGGGATTGCTGTCACAAAAAACTTCCCAAAATGAAAAATGCATGTACAAATCATGCGTGTAAAATTTATCAAACAGAAATGTTTTGCCTTAATATTGGGCGGTATCTCTGGATAAATTGTTTTCCAGAAAATATCGGGACTGAAATATGATCCTCAAGCGTATTTTGAATAACGATAAAAAAGCTGCCCTGATGATAATCATGCTCGCTGTGGGTTTGTTATCATCAGGCGCGCAGGCGTCTTTTATGGAGATTGGGCTGGGCAACTTTTTTGAGGTCGAGGAATTTTCCTTTAATACATCAGACAAAGTTATATTAATCCTGCCTGAGGATGGCCTTCAGAAAACGGCCGATAATGATCAGGATCTGAAAAATTCAGTTTCGGATCATTTGATCAGAGATAGTACCGCGCCGCAGTCTGAAAATATGGAATTGCTGCCCATGGTCGATATAGCGGATGTCGATCAAGTCATTATTGATTACGCCAAAGCTTACGCGCAGCAGAATAATATCGATATTAATGCCGTTCGGAATTTGATCGCTGCAGCGTTCACAGGCGCGTCGATGAATTATAATTCCGTTCCGCGCCATGAGGCCTATGCAAGCGAGGTCTACGCAAATGTTACATATCCCCAGTATGCAACAGCAGCGAACGCCGGTTCGGCTCATCAGGCGGTCGACACGACTTTGTTTGCCAGAACGATCCTGTGGTTGATGGGTTTATTTACCTCAGGGACGGCCTATCAAATTATCGGGGGCATATTCATTCTCTTTATCGGTTACAAAGTACTCAGAAACATGGCTTTGAGCAGATATTAGCGCAGCAATTAATTGGATCACATACCGACGCCTTTTATTGTATAAGGCGGTAACAGAATGTGGCTCCCGACCCACCCAGGGCTGACGCAAGCAAGTTTCCCAATTCCAGGTAAGTTTCCCAATTCAATGAACAATACTCACGATGCCATTGTTGCCGATGCCGATGCTGACGCCATTGCGGCGCGGCGTACTTTTGCGATCATCGCGCATCCTGACGCGGGTAAAACCACGCTGACCGAAAAACTGCTGCTGTTTGGCGGCGCCATTCAGCAGGCCGGTGCTGTCAAGGCCAAGGGCGAACGCCGCCGTGCGCGTTCCGACTGGATGAAGGTCGAGCAAGAACGCGGCATTTCGGTTGCCTCATCGGTGATGACCTTTGTGTATGAGGATCGTACCTTCAACCTGCTGGACACGCCTGGCCACGAGGATTTTTCCGAAGACACCTATCGCACGCTTTCCGCCGTTGACAGCGCGGTGATGGTGCTGGACGCGGCCAAGGGCATTGAAACACAGACCCTGAAACTATTTGAGGTGTGCCGGTTGCGCGACGTACCGATCATCACTTTCATCAACAAGCTGGACCGCGAAGGGCGTGAGCCGTTCGATCTGCTGGATGAAGTGGAGCAGGCGCTGGCGCTGACTGTCACGCCGGCAAGTTGGCCAATTGGCATGGGGCGGGATTTTCTGGGGTGTTATGATCTGCTGAATGACCGGCTGCTGCTGATGAGCCGGGGCAGCACCGATATGGGCGAAGCCTGTAACGGCATTGATGATCCGCGTCTGGATGCATTGCTGCCAGCAAGTGCTGTGACGAAACTGCGCGAGGACATTGCCATGGTGCGCGGCCTGTGTCCGCCGTTTGATGCGAAATCTTTTCTGGAGGGGCATCTAACGCCGGTGTTCTTCGGCAGCGCGGTGAATAATTTCGGGGTGCGCGAATTGCTGCATGGGCTGGCCACCTATGCGCCGTCGCCCTGTGCGCGCCCCGCTTTGGAGCGAACAGTGCAGCCCAATGAGATCCCCGTTACCGGTTTTGTGTTCAAGATACAGGCCAATATGGATCCGAGGCACCGTGATCGCATCGCCTTTGTGCGGCTGTGTTCGGGGCATTTCAAACGCGGCGCCAGGCTGAAACATGCGCGCTCCGGCAAAATCATCAATGTGCATAATCCGGTGCTGTTTCTGGCCCAGGAACGTGAATTGGCCGAAGAAGCATTCGCGGGCGACATTATCGGCATTCCCAATCATGGCCAGTTGCGAATCGGCGATGCGCTGACCGAGGGCGAGGTGCTGCATTTCACCGGCATTCCCAGTTTTGCGCCGGAAATTCTGCGCCGGGTGCGATCCGATGACCCGATGAAAGCCAAGCATCTGGGCCGTGCGCTGGTGCAATTGGCCGAAGAAGGCGCCGGAAGCGTGTTCAAGCCCCTTCTGGGCGCAGACTGGATTGTTGGGGTGGTGGGTATATTGCAATTTGAAGTCTTGGCGGATCGTATCCGGACAGAGTACGCTATACCTGTGCGTTTCGAGGATGCACCCATTCATACCGCGCGATGGGTGCAGGCCGAAGATGCCCAAAAGCTGAAAAAGTTTCTTGAAGACAACCGGGCCGCCATGGCCGAAGATCATGATGGATGCCCGGTATTTCTGGCGCGTAATGCGTGGCACCTTGAGCGCGCCGCGCAGGACTGGCCTGATATACGCTTTCTTAAGACGCGGGAACACACACCAGGTTGATATAAAACTATGAGCAAGAAAAAATCCGGCACTGTCAGTTTACAGGAATGGAAGGCGCGGCTGCTGGCCTTGCGCGCGGACATTGAGGCGCTGCTGGCCACGCATGAAGAACCGCGCGCCCAGCCCGAAAGCGATCTGGAAGTGGGCGATCGCGCGGCGCGCGCCGAAGCGGTGCTGGACCATGAAATGGCCGCCGAAACCACGCGTCGGCGTCACACTGAACTGCACCGTATTGATGCGGCACTGAAACGTCTGGAAGACGGTACGTTCGGCGATTGCGTCACCTGCGAACATCCCATCAGCCCGGAACGCCTGGCGCTCGACCCCGCCACACCCTTCTGCATCAGCCACGCGAGATAGGGCAAGCTTTTATACCGGCATGACCGATCATCTGAAAATAGCGCTGGTGCAGGCCAACCCCGTTGTGGGCGATGTGGCGGGGAATGCTGCATTGATCCGGGCCGCGCGGGCCACGGCGGCGGCGGCGGACGCAGATCTGGTGCTGTTCAGCGAACTGTTTCTGATTGGCTACCCGCCGGAAGATCTGGTGTTGAAGCCTGCCTTGCAGGAAGCCATTGCCCAGACCATGCAGGCGCTGGCCCAGGACACCGCCGATGGCGGCCCGGCCATGCTGATCGGTGCGCCGTGGCGTGAGGGAGAAGCGCTGCATAACGCCATGCTGCTCTGTGATGGTGGCCAGATCGCCGCCATCCGCTACAAGCATGATCTGCCGAATTATGGCGTGTTCGATGAAAAGCGCGTGTTCACGGCGGGGCCGATGCCGGGGCCGGTGAATTTTCGCGGGGTGCGGCTGGGCATTCCGATCTGTGAAGATATCTGGCAGCCCGATGTGATCGAATGCCTGGCCGAGACCGGCGCGGAAATTCTGCTGGTTCCCAACGGTTCGCCCTATGAGGTGGACAAGGCCGATGCGCGCATGAACCGCGTCGTGGCGCGCGTTACCGAAAGCGGTCTGCCGCTGGTCTATGTCAATCAATATGGCGGGCAGGACGAGCTGGTATTTGATGGCGGATCATTTGTGCTGAACAGCGATTGTTCGCTGGCCGTGCAGATGCCGCACTGGCGCGAAGGGCTGGTGATTACGCACTGGTCGCGTGAAGCAAGCGGCTGGCGCTGTGCAGCGGGCGAACGCGCCGCGCCGCCCGATGAGATGGAAGCCATCTATCAGGCGATGATGCTGGGCCTGCGCGATTATGTGAACAAGAACCGCTTTCCCGGCATTCTATTAGGGCTGTCCGGCGGCATTGACAGTGCATTGAGCGCGGCGGTTGCCGCCGATGCGCTGGGGCCGGAGCGGGTGCGCTGCGTGATGATGCCCTATATCTATACGGCGCAGGAAAGCCTGGATGACGCCGCCGAATGCGCCAAACTTTTGGGTGTGCGCTATGACATCGTGTCGATCAAACCATCGGTGGATGCGTTCAGGCAAATGCTGGCGCCATTGTTTGTAGGGCGCGACCCGGACATTACCGAAGAAAATATGCAAAGCCGCGCGCGCGGTCTGTTGCTGATGGCGCTGTCCAATAAATTTGGCGAGATGGTGCTGACCACCGGCAACAAATCCGAAGTGTCGGTGGGCTACGCCACGCTATATGGCGATATGTGCGGTGGTTATAACGCGCTGAAAGACATCTATAAAATGACGGTGTTTGCGCTCAGCCACTGGCGCAATCAGCATCACCCGGTTGGCGCGCTTGGGCCGACGGGGCGCGTCATTCCCGAAAATATCATTACCCGCCCGCCCACGGCGGAACTGCGCGCCGATCAGAAAGACGAAGACAGCCTGCCGCCCTATGCGGTGCTGGACGATATTCTGGATTGTCTGGTCGAACGTGAAATGAGCGTCGCCCAGGTCGTGGCGCGCGGCCATGCGCCAGAAGTGGTGCGCCGCATTCAGCATCTGCTTTATATCGCCGAATATAAACGCCGCCAGGCCGCCCCCGGCGTAAAAATCAGCCGCAAGATTTTTGGCCGCGACCGGCGTTATCCGATCACCAACCGTTTTCGGGATGGGTGAGATATTTCTATGCGTAAACTTCTCCTGTGGGCTGGTGGCCTCACGCTTGGGATCATCCTGATTGCGGCAGCCATATTGCTGCGTACGCTGGTTTTTGCCGGACAGTTCACACAGATTGATCCGCATTTTTCGAAAAATTGCCGGGCGGTCACAGGTGTCACCGGGGGTGAAGATCTGGAAGTCGATCCCGCAACGGGAACGGTATATATCTCGGCCTATGACCGCCGCGCCGTACTGGCGGGCGCACCTGTGAATGGCGCGCTGTATCGCCTAAACTTATCTGATCCAGAGGCGGAACCAATTCCGCTGTGGCGCGGCGAGGGCGATGGGGATTTTCGTCCGCACGGGATCAGTCTCTATCGCGCCGGTGATGGAAAACAGCGGTTGTTTGTGATCAATCATCCCGCAGATGGACAGCATCGGGTTGAAGTGTTCGATATTGTGGATGGCTGGCTGAGCCATATCGAAAGCATCAGTGACCCGTTGTTTGTCAGCCCCAATGATCTGACCGCCACCGGCTGGCGCAAATTTTATCTTGGCAATGATGTGATGAGCCAGAGCATGGCCATGAAGCTGGTGGAAATGCTTTTGCCGCTGGCGCGATCCACGGTGGTGTATTTTGACGGCGACAAGGCCCATATTGTTGCGCAAGACCTGTCATTTGTAAACGGCACCGCCCTGTCCAATAATGGACGCCAATTTTACGCAACAGAAATGTCAGGAAAAAAACTGCGTATCTATGACCGCGACAGTGTGACAAACGCCCTGACACTTGCCAATACAATCCACATGGACAGCTTCATCGATAATGTCACGGTCGATTCTGATGATCATCTTTGGATCGGCGCGCATCCACGACTAACGGATTTTCTGCGCCACGGCACCGATCAGACAGTGATGGCGCCCGCGCAGATTTTCCGGGTCACGCCCATACGCCATGCCAAAACCCGTGTGGAAGAAGTCTATCTGAATGCAGGCGATCAGATTTCCGCCGCGTCTGTTGCGCTGAAATTTAACAGGCAGCTTGTGCTCGGCCCGGTTTTTGATTCCAGGCTTCTGGTATGCGATGCGCCGTAGGGCAGCGTCCCTTCCGGTATCGGCATTGACGCAGAGAGCGTAGAGAGAGTTGTGGTTCAATTCGAACAGAAAATGTTCTATTGTCCCTCCGACATCATGATTGAATAGCAACAGGATAAGACTATGGCCAGCACAGCACGTCCCCGCCGCAGCGTTCTTTACATGCCGGGTTCCAACCCAAGGGCAATGGAAAAGGCCCGTACAATCCCCGCAGACGCTTTGATCCTTGATCTGGAAGACGCCGTCGCGCCCGACGCCAAGCAGGTGGCGCGCGAACAGGTTTGCGCGGCCCTGCGCGAAGGCGGTTATGGCAAGCGTGAAATGGTGGTGCGCGTCAATGCGCTGGATACGCCGTGGGGACTGGCGGATTTAATCGCCGCTGCCGCCGTCAAACCCGATGCCGTGCTGATCCCCAAGGTAAGCAGTCCCGCCGTCCTGCATCAGGCAGAAGCCCTGCTGGATGCGCATGGCGCCACTAAAACGGCGCTGTGGGCGATGATGGAAACCCCGCTGGGGATTTTGCATGCAGAAGCCATTGCCAGCGCCACGCCGCGCCTGGCGGTGTTTATCATGGGCACCAATGACATTGCCAAGGAAGTGCGCGCCGCGCACACGCCGATGCGGCTGCCAATGATTACCAGCCTTGGTCTGTGCCTGCTGGCGGCGCGCGCCTTTGATGTGGGAATTATTGATGGCGTTTATAACGACTTCAAGGATGAGGCGGGCTTTGCCGCCATCTGCCGTCAGGGGCTGGAACTGGGCATGGATGGCAAAACCCTGATCCACCCCAGCCAGGTTGTGCCGTGCAACGAAATTTTCAGCCCGGCAGCGGCAGAGGTTGAACTGGCCCGCAAGATCATTGCTGAATTCGCTAAACCGGAAAATGCCGGCAAGGGCGTGATCACCGTTGATGGCCGCATGACCGAATTACTGCATGCGGAAATGGCCAAACGCACCGTCGCCATCGCCGACGCCATTCGCGAACTGGAAGCGGCGTAAGCCTTATCCGGCGGCGCGGCGCGCGGTTTCGGCCGCCGCTGTCTGCTGGCCGTTCAATGTCATGGCCACGCGGCGCTGTGCAGCCTCCAGAATCATGCGCAGCATGTCGGCATAGCGATAGCCGCCAAAGCCTGCCATTAAATTAAGTTTCCCATCCCAGCACCAGCCGGGATTGGGGTTCACCTCCAGCAGTTTGACCTCGCCCGCGCTATCGGCGCGAAAATCAAAACGCACATAATCGCGGCATTCCAGCCGTTCAAACAGCGCAGTTGACCAGTCGATCATGCTGCGGCGCAATTCATCGTCAATATTGGCCTCGCGATATTTGATTTGCGTCCAGTAGGGCGAGGCCGGATCCCATTTGGATTCATAGCCCAGAATTTTTGGCAGCTCCGGCGGCAGGCCGCTATAATCCACTTCCAGCAGAGGCAGCACCGTAAAACCGATGCCGGGATTACCAATAATGCCAACGCTATATTCATTGCCTGAAAGAAATTCCTGCACCAGCACCGGGCGTCCCGGCAATAATCGGCGCAATTCGCTCAGATAGCTTACTGCTTCTGAAGGGTTATGCACCACGGCGTCCTTGGTGATGCCAATGCTGCTATCGCCCATGCACGGCTTGATCAGCGCCGGAAAAATCGACGGGATGGTCGCGGCCTGATCATCGGCGTCAAAATAGGTTTCCAGTGGCACCGGCACATCGCAGCTTGCCGCAATCGCGCGCACCTGTGATTTATTGTAACACAGGCCAAGCGCTGCCGGCCCCGAACCGCTATAGGCAATGCCCAGCATTTCCAGAACAGCGGGCACATGCAGCTCCATCAGCGCGTCATTGTTGAAACCTTCGTCACACAGGTTCAGCACAAATTTCGGACGCTGTTCGCGCAGCGTATTCCACAGCGAATTGTGATTGTCGATATAGGTAAATTTATAGCCCGGCAATTCCGACAGCGCGGTTTTCAGACGCGCAATAGTGTCGAAATCTTCGGCGTTGAACGCGCCGGTCAGTTTCACACTGTCTGGCAAACGCGGATCGCCCATCAGCACGGTTACTTCCGGAATAATCACGCCACCGGTACGGCGCATCACGGGCCGATCCGGCGCGCGCGCGGTGATGAACAGGCGGCGCGCCATCATGCCCAGATCGGCGCCACGGGTGGAAAGCGCTTCAACCTCACCATGAATATGGGTATCGCAAAAGCCGGCGCGGGTCAGCAAATCCACGATGCGGCTGCGCGAATATAGTCGTTCAGCATAAAACTGATCCGCAATCACCCCCTTTTCCGCATGCACCACAACCTCGCGTGATATCAGCCGGTCGCCGTCCGATGACAGGGACCGTTCACGACAGACAAACTGATTCTGATCGATCCATTCCCAGGATCGGGCCTCAAAATGCGTGCGCATCCAGTCGCCATCGGTCAGATCAATGATCAGCCGTCCCTGGCTGCGCAAACCCCGCTTGATGGCCGACAATACGGCAAGGTCGTCTTCTTCGCGGTCAAAATAGCCAAACGAATTGCCTAACAGCATGACGCAATCATAACCGCTTTCCGGCGCCGTGATCTTGCGCGCCTCGCCCTCGCGAAAGCGTATATCCAGTCCGCTCGCCCGTGCACGGCGGCGCGCCAGACGGATCAGATAACGTGAGCGGTCAATACCGGTAATGTTGCGAAAACCGCGCCGCGCCAGTTCCAGGCTGTGACGGCCCTGGCCACAACACAGATCCAGTATCCTGTCATTGGGTTCCAGCGCCGCTGCGGCTAACAGAAAATCGATTTCCTGTTTGGTGTTGGCGTCATTTTCCACCACGTCTCCGTCGGTTTGCAGATAAACCGCCGTAAACAGGGTGCGCCACCATTCCGAAGGCAAATGGCGTTCCAGATCAGACACTGGCCCGAGGGTACGATTTGGCTGACCAGACGGTGGTGATGATTTCATGGAATTTTCCCCTCAACAAGGCTTGTGGGGTCACGATGAATCACCCCGTATCGTCGTGCTATAGATGTAGCGGCTGTAAGCGCCTTCAACCAGATTGAAAAGTAAATTTATATCATGTTGAAAATACGGCCTTTGGCAACGATGCATTAACCTTATCAGGCGTATTCTGGGGCCAGAAGTCCATATCGGTAGTGATTTTGGTTCTCTGAAAAGTTAACGATATAACCCATTGGAGGTTTTATGAATAGCCAGGCGCCCGGAAGTGAACCACTTAGCTGGTCAGGCGATTTATTGAAAGATACCTTCATCTACCGATTCATAGATATCAGTGCGACCCTGCTGGACCTGGTGATGGAAAATCAGTCGGTGGCGGATCATTATCTGGCCTGGATCGATGATCAGGACGACGCCCAGGCGGATGGTGAGGAAGCCGCAATAACGCCATTGGTGCTCTCTGAGCTGCGCAATGGTTCGGGATCCCACATATTGGTGCTGGCGCTGCCGACCGGGGGACAGTTTCTTGTGGTGTTTCAGGCCGGTGAATTCAACGCCAAGATTATCATCGCGCAAGACCATGAAACCGCCACGCTTCAGGCCGCGAGCGTCACCGAATTTACCGGTGATCTGCATTACGCCATCAATTGGGGCAAGGATTTCCTTGATCGCATTGATGAGGACATGATCGCCGCCGGCATGTAGCCGCCGGCGCTTTCATTGCGTTATCAGTGTACGCTTACCGGTAGCATATTGTGCTGCCGGGCCGCATAGAAAGCCGCATCCCGATTGCCCAGCACCGCCAGTGGCGCCCCTGCTTCCGAATGGATGGCATACACGATGGTTCCCGGCGGAACCCCCTGCAAGCCCTGCACCTGCGAAGAATCAATCGCCTTTACATAGACTATTGAACCGGGCAGCAACGTCACGCTCGCAGCGGCATTTACATCGGGTGTTACGCCATTGTTTTCTTCATTCTGATTATTCATCTGTCTGATTCCTTTCAGCCGTTTTTATTGCGGATCGACGGTTGTGGCGTCGATCTTTTGGGCGGCGCCATTATGGGCCTGGCCACCTTTGGGCTGACTGCTGGTGATTTCGATATTGCGCGTCACGCTGGCAGGCTTGGGACGCTGCAATTCAATATGCAGCAGGCCATTGTCCAGCCGTGCGGCGCTGACCTGAATACCCTCGGCAATCACAAAGCTGCGCTGAAACTGGCGCGCGGCAATTCCGCGATGCAGATAGACACGCCCGGGTTCCTCAACCTGCTTGCCGCGAATGGTCAGTTGATTGTCTTCCAGGCTGACGGTGAGCTGATCCAGCGTAAAACCGGCAACCGCCAGACTGATGCGCAGGCTGCTTTCGCCGATCTGTTCAATATTATAGGGGGGATAGCCGTCATTGGCCGATTTGGCGACACGGTCAAGCATGCGCTCGACGCGATCAAAACCTAGCAAAAGCGGACTGGAAAAAAGCGATACATGCGACATGGGGTCAAGTCCTCCTGAAGCGACATTGACAGTGCGGACCCGTTTGGGGCGTCCGGCAACTGAAGGTTACGGCCCGTAATGGCGCCGTATGTCTATATGTAGAACGATTGTAACCCAGATCAAGGGGTTGGGGTGCAGGAAGATAATCGGATACAAACGAATAAAAATACGGATATAGGTAAATATCTTCGAAATATTGGAGAGATATAAATTATAATCGGATAAATACAGATAAAAATGCGGATAAAAGATTTGGACGTAACCGTTAACATTTCCCCGGAAATGCTGAACCTAATCGCTGAAATCGACGAGTTCAAGGGCGGTTGGCGGGCGTTCAGGAATCTCGCGCCAGAGCGGTTGAGCCAACTGCGCTGGGTGGCGACGGTGGAAAGCGTTGCCTCGTCCACGCGCATCGAGGGATCGAAACTATCCGACAAAGAGGTGGAGACGCTGATCGGTAACCTGCGGCGTCAGAGCTTTCGCACCCGCGACGAACAGGAGGTTGCGGGATATGCCGAAACGATGGAAATGATATTTGAATCCCACGCCAGCATTCCGCTGACCGAAAATCACATCAGGCAACTGCACCAGACATTGCTAAAGCATAGTACAAAAGACGAACGGCACAGGGGCAACTATAAAAATGCCCCAAACCATGTGGAGGCGCGCGGACCAGATGGCGAAATGCTGGGGGTGATCTTTGAAACGGCGTCGCCTTTCGACACACCCCGCGAAATGGAGGCCTTGCTGCGCTGGACAAACCAGGCGTTCACCGGCCGCACATTGCATCCGCTGCTGATTACCGGCGTGTTCATTGTGTGGTTTCTGGCGATCCATCCCTTTCAGGACGGCAATGGCAGGCTGTCGCGTATCCTGACGATGCTGATGCTGCTCAAGCAGGACTATGCCTATGTGCCGTACAGTTCGATGGAAAGCATCATCGAGCAGAGCAAGGAAAGTTACTATCTGGCCCTGCGAAGGACGCAGTCAACACTGAAGGGGGCAGATGTCAACTGGCAGCCGTGGCTGGACTATTTTCTGCGCACGCTGAAAAAGCAGAAGGATAATCTGCTGATCAAGATCGAGCGCGAGCAACTTTTTCTGAGCGCGCTGCCGGAACTTTCACTCAGCATTGTGGAACTGGCCAGACAGCAGGGACGGATCACCGCCGCCGAGGCGGAACTGGCCACACGCGCCAATCGCCACACCATCAAGAAGCATCTGCAAAGACTGACACAACAAAAAGTGCTGCAATCTCACGGCCGGGGCAGGGCCACATGGTACACGCTGATATGAAGTGGAAATTTACGGAACCTCAGGAAAAAAGCCGCTCCATTCTGAAGCTATCGCATACGGGTGCGCGGCGATTTCTTCTAAAGGCGGGGAGTTATTGCACTCTTGATCTACCGTCGTATTTCGAATTCGAAAAGCTGCTGAATGAAATCAATAATAAACTGAGTGGCAAAATGCTTAGTGATTTTTTTAGTACGAACCACAAACCGCGTAATTGTGACGATGTAAACTATGTCATCATAAATAATAAAAATGGCAAATACACTTGGCGCCCGATAGAATTAATTCATCCTGCCCTCTATGTTTCACTGGTTCACAAAATTACTGATGAAACACATTGGAAAACGATACGGAGCAGGTTCAATTTTTTTGCAAAAAACAAAAAAATTGAATGCGTCAGTCACCCCGTAAAAGCACTCACCCAACAGAAAGACAAAGCTGAGCAAATTTCACACTGGTGGCAAGAGGTTGAACAAAGATCCATAGAACTTGCATTGGATTATGAATACCTTATCCAGACTGACATCACAGATTGCTACGGATCAATTTACACACATTCTATTGCGTGGGCGCTGCATGGAAAAGATTTTGCCAAAAATAATAGAGGCGATAAAACCCTGATAGGAAACCTGATCGATGCACATATTCAAGACATGTGTCACGGTCAGACCAACGGTATCCCGCAAGGTTCCGTGCTAATGGATTTTATCGCAGAGATGGTTCTAGGGTACGCCGACTCTGAACTCACAAAGAAAATAATGGCTAATTCGATCAGCGATTATCACATCCTTCGTTATCGAGACGACTACCAAATATTCGTCAACAACCCGCAAGATGGAGAGAAAATTCTAAAACTACTTACGGAAACACTGATTGATCTGGGATTAAAGCTCGATCCATCCAAGACGGCGGTAACCAATCAGGTGATCAAAGAATCTATCAAACCGGATAAATTATTCTGGATTGGTCAGAAGCAAAAAGAGGGTAATCTGCAAAAGCAGCTTTTGATCATCTACAATCTATCACAGCAGTTTCCTAATTCAGGCAGCCTCGTGACCGCCCTCACCGACTACCACAAAAGAATTTCTAACCTGACAAAAACAAAAGGAGATATTCTCCCTCTCATCAGCATCATTACAGATGTTGCCTATCACAATCCCAGAACCTATGCGATTTCCTCGGCAATTCTTAGCCGATTTATCAATTTGATTGAGAGCGATGACGAGAAGCGAGCAGTGGTTGATAAAATTATCAAGCGCTTTGAAAAAATACCAAACACTGGACATTTACTCATATGGCTACAGCGCATAACCATTATATTTAATAGGAAGTATGAGTATAAAGAACCGTTATGCCAGCTAGTAAAAGATGTCCCCAGCGTTAAAATCTGGAACTCGGATTGGCTTCAGCCTAGTTTCAGCAAACTGATCAACCCCGATATGATCATTAATCAGGAAAAAATTGAGAAACTTACCCCTGTCATCACAAAAATAGAAGTTGAGTTATTCATATCAAAGGATGGGGATTACTAGTTGCCAATGCCGCTAAAATGAGTTTGTGCCGGAGCGCAAATTCATGGGGATTCAGTAAGGAGTGGGGAAGAAAAAAAGGCATCACGTAACACCCCTTGGCCTTCGCCCCCACAAGTGCTAAAAGCCCGTTTACATGACAAAATTATCGCATATCCGTAATTTCTCCATCATCGCCCATATTGATCACGGCAAGTCCACTTTGGCGGACCGGCTGATTCAGGTGTGCGGCGGCCTTGCTGCGCGTGACATGAAGGAGCAGGTGCTCGACAGCATGGATCTGGAGCGTGAGCGCGGCATTACCATCAAGGCCCAGACCGTGGCGCTCGACTACCGTGCGCGCGACGGCCGCAGTTACCGGCTCAATCTCATAGACACTCCCGGGCACGTGGATTTTTCCTACGAGGTCTCGCGCTCGCTCAGCGCCTGCGAGGGCGCGCTGCTGGTGGTGGATGCCGCCCAGGGTGTGCAGGCCCAGACCGTGGCCAACTGCTACACCGCGGCCGAGCTTGATCTGGTGATCCTGCCGCTGCTGAACAAGATTGATCTGCCGGCGGCGCAGCCGGAACGGGTGATCGCCGAGATCGAGGATATCATCGGTATTGATGCCTCGAATGCCTTGCGGGTGAGCGCCAAGACCGGCGTCGGCGTCCCGGAGATTCTCGAGGCCGTGATCCACGCGATTCCTCCGCCCCGGGGTGATGCCGGTGCGCCGTTGCAGGCATTG
>CAMTVX010000027.1:0-7076 GCA_947085295.1 uncultured Alphaproteobacteria bacterium
AGCGCCATGGCCGCCGCTGCGATGATCGGGTTCAGATAGCCAAGTGCTGCGATGGGTATTCCAATCGCGTTGTAGATGAAGGCCCAGAACAGGTTTTGCTTGATCTTGCGCAGTGTCAGGCGCGACAGCCGGATCGCCAGCACCACTTCGCGCACGTCATTCTTGATCAGGATGATGCCGCCGGTTTCCTTGGCGACGTCCGATCCCGAACCAATGGCGATGCCGATGTCTGCGGTGGCCAGCGCCGGGGCGTCATTGACGCCGTCACCCACCATCGCCACCATTTTGTTTTGCGCCTGCAGCTCCTTGATGATTTTCGCCTTGTCGCCAGGCAGCACCTCGGCGATGATCCGCTCAATGCCAAGTTCGCGGCCAATCGCGCGCGCCGTGCGTTCATTATCACCGGTCAGCATAATGACCTCGATGCCTTCCTGGCGCAGCGCCGCCACCGCCTCTTTCGCTTCGGGCTTGATGGTGTCGGCAACCGCGATGACGCCGGTCAGCACGCCGTTCGCCGCCACCAGCATGGCGGTTTTTCCTTCGCGTTCCAGCCGGGTCATATCCTGCTCGGCACTATCGATGGCGACTTTTTCCTGCAACAGTAAGCGGCGATTGCCCAGCAAAACCGGCTGCCCTTCCACATCCCCGCGAATGCCATGCCCCGCAATGCTGTTAAAGGCGGTGACGCCAGGCAGCGTCAGGTTGCGCATTTGCGCCGCGCGCACAATCGCCTCGCCCAGCGGGTGTTCGGAGCCGACCTCCACCGCCGCCGCAAGCCGCAACACATCGGCTTCGGCCTGCCCGCCAAACGGCACAATGTCGGTGATTTCCGGCGCGCCGCGCGTCAGGGTGCCGGTCTTGTCGAACACGATCACATTCAGGTTGCGCGCGCGTTCCAGCACCTCGGCGCCGCGGATCAGAATGCCCGCTTCCGCGCCCTTGCCGACGCCCACCATCAGCGCTGCGGGTGTCGCCACGCCAAGCGCGCACGGGCAGGAAATAATCAGCACCGCAATGAAGGCGAGCAGCGCCTGCGGAAAATCCCCCGCCAGCCACCAGCCGAAGAACGCCAGAAACGCCACGCCCACCACTGCGGGCACGAAATAACCCGTGACCTTGTCGGCCAGGCGCTGCACCTGCGCCGTGCTGGTCTGCGCCTCTTCCACCAGCTTGATGATTTGCGCCAGCGCGGTGTCCTTGCCGATGCGCGTCGCGGTGAAACGCAGCATGCCGCTGCGGTTCAGCGTGCCGCCGATCAGCTTGCCGCCGGGGGCTTTCTCGACCGGCATCGATTCACCGGTCAGCATGGATTCGTCTACGGACGAGGCGCCCTCCAGCACATCGCCATCGGTTGGAATGCGCTCGCCCGGGCGCACCACGACCACTTCGCCCGCCATGATCGCCTCGGCGGGAATTTCCTCCTCCTTGCCATCGCGCACCACATGCGCAACGGCGGGCCGCAAATCCATCAGCTTGCGCACCGCCGCCGAGGAGCGCTTCTTGATGATCTCTTCCATATATTTTCCGAGCAGCACAAAGGCGATGATGACCGCCGAAACTTCGAAATAAACCTCGCGTTCATCCACCTTCACGGGAAGCACGTCAGGAAAGAACACCACCGCGACGCTGAAAAAGTAGGCGACACTGGTGCCGAGCGCGATCAGGAAATCCATATTGATGGAGCCGGATCGCAGCGCCGCCCATGCGCCTTTATAGAATCCCCAGCCGCCGATAAATTGCACCGGCGTCACCAGGATGAACAGCCACACCCCCCAGGTGAACCAGGGCAATGCCGGGATCGGCGCCCAGCTTACGATGGTGGCCCCCGTAGCCAGCGCGATGAACGCGCCCGCGCGCAACATCGCCAACGCCAGCACGCCGGTCAGCGCGACGGCGACCCGCGTGCGCATGGATTTCAGTTCGCGTTCGGGGTCTTCAAAGGTGCTTTTGCAGCCGGAACTGCAAAAATAATACATCCGTGCGCCGCGCTCCGATGTCAGGCGGGCCGCCAGCGCCCCCGCCTTTTTGACCATCATCCCGCAGATCGGGTCTTTGGCCATATCGCCGGGGGCCACAGCATTGCCGCCCGCGGGATGCGCGTGAACATGATCAGTCATTGGCGTGTTCCTTGTACCAGCTCATAGTCAGTTGCGTAATTTGACACCATGCGGCCCCCCCGGATGTTGAGCCAAGTCAAATCCCCGTGCGCTTTCCTGGGCTAGCATTCAGTTTCAAAAAACAACCCTATTGCAGTGTATACCCATATAGGGTATTTATCAAGCATGGATATGAAAACTAAAAAAAGCTGTCTGAACCGCCTCGCCCGGATCGAGGGGCAGGTGCGCGGCGTGCGCAACATGGTTGAGGAAGACCGCTATTGCATCGACATATTGACCCAGATCAATGCGGCGCGCGCCGCCCTTGATAGGGTGGAGCAAGAAGTGCTGCGCGAGCATTTGCAAAGTTGTGTCACTGATGCCTTTCACAACGGATCGCTCAGGGAGCGTGAGCAGAAGATCGACGAATTAATCAAGGTTCTGGATAGTCAACGCCGCTGAGCAAACGCTCTTGTGGCCATCAAACAGGGAGAAAGCACCATGACCGGTTTATTTCAGAGAAGCCTCGCCCCCTTAACCGCGCTTGGCTTGTTGCTGGCAAGTCCGGCAATCGCGCAGACGCCAGCGCCAGACCCGCATCACCCGGCGGATACGCCCGCCGCCGCCGCGCCGGGCATGATCACACCGATGATGTGCGAGAAAATGATGCCGATGATGGGCCAGATGATGGGCGGCGGCATGATGGGCATGCCAGCCGGGCAGCAGGGCATGATGGGCGGGGACATGCGCCACCCCATGATGGGAATGATGATTACGCATTCGGAGGGGGTTTTTGCGTTTCTAAAAACCGAGATCGGAATTACCGATGCGCAGAACACTGTCTGGACAGCTTATACCGCACAACTGAAGCCACTGATCAGGAAGCACCAGGACGCCATGCAGATGATGCCCGATCCTGGCGCAAAACCGCGCACCTGGATTGAGCGGCTGACTGATAGCGAAGCCATACTAAGCGAACATCTGGAGACGATGAAGAAACTCCGGCCCGCCGCCACCGCGCTGTATGCGGCGCTGACCCCCGAGCAAAAGACAAAAGCCGACGCGCTGATGCCGTTAATGCCTGGCGCAGTGGGCATGAAAATGGGCGGCAAGCCCGGAGGCAAGTAGACCACATGCCCTCGTGCGGCTGGGCCCTAATGGATCTGCCTGGTCATAGCCCGCGCGCAGTAAAGTAATTATAGAGCGGGCAAAAGATCAGCGTGATGTACCAGCCGCAGACGATGCTCGCCAAAAGACCGAGCAGAAAGCCTGGCAATGTCAAAACCTTAAGCCAGGGCAGGAAGAGAGTAAGAACAACATGCTGTTCCGCCGTGCCGGGGAAAAGCACATAGAACAGGATGCAGAGCGCATACGAGATTGCGAGGAAAACGCTCAGGCTGATGCCGGATGCGACGACGGAGATCGAAGCCGGGACAGCGTGTGCCGGATGCGTTTCAGTGTGCGCCATGATGGGCCTCCATTGGTTTTTGGGGTGCGGGCGGGGTTTTGAGATAAGTTTCAGGTGCGGTCTCAAATTTTTCGCGGCAGGTTTGCGAACAGAAATAATAGACATGTCCGCTGTGGGCGCTCGACTTCGCCGTGGCGGTTTCGACCGTCATGCCGCACACCGGGTCCGTGTCTTTCGCGGGCGGCAACTGTCCGTCTGCGCCATGCCGATGCCGGCGGCGATGTCCGCCATGCCCCATGATATGGGCGCCGCAGCCAAAGCGCATCATCACAAAGATCAGAGCAGCCCAGAGCGCGAAATATAACAGACTGTTCACGGCGCGATCCTCCTGAAATTGGGTGTTGCATGTTTTGCCGTCACACAGACCGCAGGGGCCGTATTCACATCGCCAAGATAACTACGCGTGCGCGGCACGGCGTCGCGATGCCGCGCAAACTGAATCTGAAACACCATCATCGGGCCGGTGCGGAAGGACATCTCGCAACTCGCCAGATAGAATTCCCACATCCGGCAGAAGCGCTCGTCATACAGCGCCTTGATGGTGTCCCGGTTGGCCTGAAAACGATCCTGCCAATGGCGCAGCGTATCGGCGTAATGCGGCCGTAATATCTCTATATCCGTCACCCACAGCCCGGCGCGTTCGATGGCCCCAAGCACTTCCGACAAAGCCGGACAATAGCCCCCCGGGAAAATATATTTTCTGAGCCAGGGGTTGGTGCTATCCGGCGGCGCCATGCGCCCGATGGCGTGCAACAGCCCGACGCCATCCGGTTTCAGGAGATCACGGCATTTTTCAAAGAAACGCCTGTGGTGGCTGACGCCGACATGCTCGAACATGCCAACCGACACAAGCCGGTCATAGGCGCCAAATTCATCGCGGTAATCGTGCAACAGGAAACGGACGTGATCAGACAATTCAGCGGTGGCGGCCCGCTCCTGCGCCACAGTTAACTGCTCCTGTGACAAGGTAATGCCAGTCACATCCGCGCCAGCAGAGCGCGCAAGGTGCAGGGCAAGGCCGCCCCAGCCGCAGCCAATATCCAGCACCCGCTGGCCGGGTTTGAGCAGAAGCTTCGATGCGATCAGCTGCTTTTTCTTGTGCTGCGCCTGTTCCAGGGTTTCATCGCCATCGGCAAAGTAAGCGCAGGAATATTGCCGGTCCGCATCCAGGAACAGATCGTACAGCGTTGCCGATAAATCATAATGATGCGCGACGTTAGACCGGGAGCGGCCTTGCGGGTTGAATTGATGCAGCTTGCGTAACGCCTTGCTGACCTTGCCAAAAGCCAAAGCAAGAATATGGTTGTTCAGCGCATCCTGGTTCGATGTGCAAATATATAAAAGCTCACGAATCCCGCCTTCCTCTATGCTGAGGGCGCCATCCATATAGGCCTCGCCCACATAGAAATTTGGCCGCAACAATATCCTGTAGAGGGCGGCAGGCGTGCTTATTCTGACGGTTACGTGTGGTGTTTCAGCAGGCCCAAAACGGTGGATACATCCCCAAGGATCAATAAGGGTAAGCCGCCCGGTGGTGACCAGCCTGCCAAAGAAATTCGCCAGAAGCTTTTGCGCTGCCGCCGCTGCGAAAGACGCAGACCTTCTAGAACTTCTGCGGACATCATCCTGAATGGCGGAACTAGCGTCACGCACAAATGTTGCGTCATATGTCATCGCCGTTTGCCCTTTCTCCATATGTGGATCGTTATGGCCGACAGGGCAATCAAACCGCGTTCTTGAAAATTACCCCATGGGGGTTAAGATATCGGGACAGCCACAACAACCCCTTTGATGCAAATCAATAACAGAAAGATTTTCCGGTTAAATCTCTGTAACGCGGTTGGCGATTTCGTCCGGTTCGTCCGGCCGGGCTGGAAAATGCTGCTGCAGCACCAGGGTGCAGGCTTCAATTGCCGCAATAAATCCCTCGGCAATGCGCCCCTGGTGAACGTCACGAATGAACCCATCGATGATATTCTGGAACGCCGTTTGCGGAATGCGCCCGGCGATCCCGTTATCCACCAGTATCTCAACATGCCGCTCGGCAAGGGAGACGAATAACAGCAGGCCAACATCGCCATGGGTCCGCTCATTGACGAGGTTGGCGAACTGCAACTGCGCCATTCGGGCGGCGCATTCCCGCTGGAGCATAGGCGGCACCAGGCGAGGCCGCAAACTCTTCAATTGCAGCAACAGGCCCGCAGCGATAAAAACGCCCGCCTGTATCGCAAAGCTCATGCCCACGCTTATCATCGGCGCCGCGATGGCGATGACGCCGCCGGTCGATAGGGCTAGAAGCCCCGCCCAAAGCAGAGGAAACAGCGCATATTCATCGCTTGCCCGCGCCACGACCACGGCGAATTCCGCGCTCGTCCGGATTTCTGATGCGGTGACCGCTGCTTCGATACGGTTGCGTTCTTCAACAGACAGTTTGCGCATCATGTTCACCACCGCCCCGATGCGCCGCCGCCGCCAAACGTGCCGCCGCCTCCCGAAAAGCCGCCGCGTGAACGGGAACCCCAGACGCTACGCCCGTGCCGCCCGCCAAAAATAGCATTCCGGCCAAAACGAAAAATGACAAACAGGATGATGAGGATCAAGAGGGGGATGGGGGGAAGTTCTTGCGCACTTTCCGGTGCGTTGATCGTGGCGCCGGGCGTAGCGCCGTCCCAGCCCAGCACTTTCAGAATCGCCGCGGTTCCATTGACGATGCCCTGCTCATAATTGCCCTGCTTGAAAGCGGGCAGAATATTTTGCTCGATAATGGCGCGGCTGATGGCGTCGGTCAGTTCACCTTCAAGGCCATAGCCAACTTCGATGCGCACTGTGCGCTCTTTCGGGGCGACAAGCAGGATTGCGCCAGTGTTACTGTCCTTTTCGCCAATGCCCCAGGCGCGGCCCAGGCGGTAGCCGAAATCCTCAATCGGGTAGCCCTGCAAGCTTTTTACAGTCACGACAACCACCTGCCGCTTTGAGGCGCGTTCAAATTCCGCAAGCCATCCGGTGATGCGCTCACGCGCGGGCGCCGAAAGCAGCGCGGCCTCGTCAACCACCCGGCCCGTAAGCTGGGGAAATTTGGGTTCTGCGGCGCTGGCCGTCTGCCCCGCCACAGCGTAGATGGCGCACAACAACAGCGCCACGCCGTAAATGGCCCGTGCGGCGGCTCCCCAATCGCGGATGAAGCGCGCCATCAGAACTTGACCTTCGGGGCCTCTTTCGCCTGCTCGGTAATATCGAAGGTTTGCTTGACCTCTGCCTCCGGATACAGCACACCTGCGACCCAGCGGCCGGGAATGGTGCGCAGCTCGGTATTATATTTCTGGACGGTTAGGATATAGTCGCGCCGCGCAACGCTAATGCGGTTTTCCGTGCCTTCGAGTTGCGATTGCAGCGATAAAAAATTCTGATTTGATTTCAGGTCGGGATATTTTTCCACCACCACCAGCAGGCGCGCCAGGGCGCTGCCAAGGGCCGCCTGACTTTGCTGAAACTGCTTGAATGCCTCAGGATTA
>CAMTVX010000028.1:0-122980 GCA_947085295.1 uncultured Alphaproteobacteria bacterium
ATGTTTCCATCAAGGATATGCGAAAGGCCGATAATTTCGTTTGTGGCGAATGCTCGGCCGCCGAAGAATGCGGGACACACCGTGCATTGCACGAGAAACTGGATAAACGCTCCGGACACGGAACTTAAATTTCTTCCGGGTACCGCGCCGTTGCGGGATGCGACGGTCCAGCTAGGTGGCGATCCACGCCGCATTAGGGAGGCGTTTGTCGGTTTTCAGAAATACCTCTTCACAGAGCGCGTCACGTGAGCGCTCCAGCAGCGGCGATGCCTCATCAGTATTTCGTATCGACGAGGTAGCCTGTCCGACCGGAACAGTTACCACCCCATTCGTTCTTATGCGCGTTAAGCTTTCCATCCATTGTGCTGCGCCGGAATTTCTTCTGACACATTGGACATTGGTAGATGTAGGTCGGTTGACCAAAAGCCTTTGTCTTGGCCGGTTTGGTGAAAGGATTGGCTCTGGCCTTTGTGGTCCAAGGGGAACTAGCTGCCCTCGTCGCCCGTGCGGACCGGACTCTAAATGGCGTTTGCGACACGCGGGCTGACGTCGCTCCTACCCGAACCGGCCCCTTCGGGGTCAGTTCGATCTCATAGCGGGGAACAAAACTTGTATTCGTGACGCGCGCGCCCTGGAAGCGGTCGATCCGGTAGCTGCGGTGACCGGCCTTATCGACATCGAAGGCATGCAGGATGACATTGCCGTCCCTAGTCTGGCGTAGCGAATAGGATTCGATACGGCGCGCTGCGCCGTCGTAATCGAGTTCAACAAGGAGCCTGTTGGCAGCGGCGAAACGGATGACTTCGATCATCGACTGAATCTGTCCCGAGACAGGTAGCCGAAGCACGCGCTCACGGAGCACGGTTTCGCCTGCGCCCATCGTGTAGGCAGCGGGTTCGTTCGGGGTCACCCCGCCCGCCAACCACTCGAAAAAGGCCGGAAGCTCATCCCAGAAACTCTCATAGGGAGGCAAGGAGGGGAGCTGGTGGCCCAGCATGCTTTTCCAGAGGCCTTCAAGCTCAACGCGGTGGGGATCAAGGTCGCCCAAGACCGGAACGCCTATGCCTTTGAAATCGCATTTCTGACCGATCACATCGAGCATGACGGCGGGCGATGGCCGCGCATCGGCGTTCCTGAAGAGGTTTATAACGTCAAATAGGTCGCGGGGCCGAGTCCGCTCGGCGAGCGCCCTCACCTTCTCGCCGAACACCTCCTCATAGACATAGGCGAGGATTTCGATGCCGGTGTCCGGGGCATCCGTATAGGGGTGAAAGACGGTCGTTCGCGCGGGCGGGAGCACCAGGCGTTCATCAGCTGTCAGATCAAGTTTCACGCGCGGAAGATCGCGGGACGAGACTGGCCCGCGATAGCTGAGCTTCCCTTGGCAGGACACGGTGCCGCGCGGGTTCTGATAGATGTCGAATTCCTGCTTGTCGGCAGGCACCTCGATGCCGGTGTTTTCGTAAACCCAATCGCCGATTTCAGCGAACGTGCTTCGCAGGAAGGCCTCGTCGATTTGGGCGGGGTCGATCAGGGTAAAATCGAGGTCTTCCGAAAATCGGTAGGTCTCGAAGTAGCATTTCTTGAGGCAGGTTCCACCTTTGAAGACCCAGGTGTCGCGTATAGCGGGGTTCGCGTTGATTCCCGCGAGTATCCACCCGAGTACATAGTCCTTCTCGACAACATGCGGAGTGAGCGACATGCGCGTCGCCATGTCGAGTATTTCGCGTTTATCGATCATTGGCGCACGCTCGCGGACCAGGATGGCGGAACCCAGAGCTTCCACCGCGAGATGAGGCGCGGGCATTCGAGCGCAGGGTCGAGCTTGGCGTTGCCCTTCGTCAGATGGGCGCTGCACGCCTCGATGAGTGTGCGGGCTGTCGTCTCGCCTTCGACCAGAAAGCCGAGGCGCTTGAAGACGGCTCCGTTTTCAAGGCGCTCCGCGTAGGCGATGAGCTGGCCATCGTTACGGTCGCTGCGGCGGAGGTAATTTGCGAGGCAATCGGCCACATGCCGGATGCCGCCTCCGATGGCGGGATCGTCGAGCATGTCGATGATGGTGCGGTGGACATCCGAGATGGGCACTTTGGTATGGGCACGCCAGAGTGTCTTCGTGCCGAAGAGCTTTTCGGCGTTGATGTGCTTCAAGGTGAAGTTTGCGCCGTGGTGACGCTGGGTCTTTGCTCTGATCGCGCGGGTGGTCAGCACGACAATATCATTGAAGATTTGCTCGGTGAGGTCCCAGTGCTCGGCGGCGGTGCGCCCGCCGACATAGGCCGGAGCATACAGTGCGGGAACCAGGACCCAGGGATCGTCGAGAACGTGCTCGCTCTCCAGGGAGTCCAGGGAAGCTGAAACGTAGGCGCCATGCGCAACGCGGCGTAGCCAGCCCTGATTGACCCATCGCGCGAGGGCCTTGGCCGCTGCGCTGCGATCGACGCCCAGCACACGGGCGGCGTCATCGATCCGGATTACATCGCCGGCACTTCGGACGAGTGCCGCAAGGTGCTTCCGTCCCTCGGGCAGCGATAAGTACGGATTGGTATCTTCCATTCTCCCATATTCCTCAGAAATGCGAATTTACGCATGTTTATAGTACGCCATTGAGGCGCGCGGGGAAAGTATAATTAATCTGCATATTTTCCCTAATGTGACGAATTATGGCGGTATCAATATACCAAAACGCCTAGCCCCAAACTGAAAGGACATTGTGGGGGGCGGGCGCGGTTTTGACGGCATGACCGCCACGCTGGTCGATGTTGCCGACATCCTCGCCGCCCCCGCGAGGGATTCATCACCATCATAGTAGGCGGCGCGCCGGAAGCTCGCCTATGCCCTGTGCTTGTGGATCAATCGGGCAGCGCATGTAGCGAGGTGACCCCCCGGCGTGCGATGCGATAGAGAATGAAAGGCGCTTCGAATGTTCGGGCCTAAGTGCGCCATTGTTCTTGACGTCGGGCGAGCCGCTGCTTCGACGTCATATCCTCTTCCGGGTCTTCATCGTCACCCTGCTGCGCCTCAGCCCAAAGCATTATGAGCGCGTAGCCGTCTTGTTGATGGAAAACCTGTTCATATAGCGGCGGCAGGGTGCGCCACCTGTCAGACTCAAGCCAGAGCTCCGCTTTCGCTTCTCCAATTTCGGACGGGTGATTCAATTGCTTCACGGCCCGAAACAGGAGCGATGGTTTCGGCACCTGATCGCCCGACCGGACGCATATCGTGGGGAAGCCTGCTGGCTTTCGGTAGATTTTCTCGATCACACCGTCCTTCGCCACGACAATCGCAATGCTTTCCTCATGGTATTGGGCATAAGCGCGGGCTGCAGCTTCCTTGCTGACCTGAAAATCCTTCGCGAGCGCGACGATCTGCGCGAGATTGGGATCTCCGAGCTTGCTTGCGCGAGCGCGCCATAGCGGCGGCGGCATCAGGATCAACGACGAAAACTCGTTCGCTTCCACCTCCATCTTTATGGCGGCGCTTTTCTCCTTGTCGGTCCATCGTCGCATGTCCTCGCGCGAGCATTGAAACGGCTGGCCGGGAGGCGGCTTGTGGTGGGTCATAAGGAAATGCCCCAGCTCATGCCCGATCGTGAATCTCCGGCGACCCTGCCTCGTGGCGGCGTTGACGAGGATAAATCCGCTGCTGCGCGGACCATCCGTGATGAGTCCGCCTTCGAACCCTTCCGTCGTCATGTCTCTGATTTCTTCGATGTCGAGCTGGTGCGCCAATTCCTCAATCGGGATGGGCACCGACAATCCCGGCTCAGCCTTCAGGATTTTTCCAACGAGCGCCATCGGCGACCCGGCCCCATCAAGGTCCATCCGAGTCACCAGCATCGCCCCTAGCCCTCCCGCTTTTTGAAGTGATCCATTATCGACTGGATGGCCTTCCGGTCTTCGGGTGCCAGCTCCTTCAGCTCTCGATACATGGCGAGAATACTAGAGTCTTCGCCTTCTGCATTTGGGTTCTCTCCGATCAAATCGGACACGCTCACATCAAGACATTTTGCCAGTTTCGTTAGAAGATCAATTGATGGATTTTTGGCGCGAGCTGTTTCCAACTCCCATATGTGAGCCTTCGAAGCCCCCACCTGAAACGCCACCGTCCTCGGCTGCGATTCTCTCGCAGCGACCTCCTGCGCGAGTTGGTTTGTGATCATTGCGGACGCGACTACGGCGTCTTTGCGATCGGCCTCTTCTGCCCGGACTGCGGCGCGCCGAATCTACGCCTGCATTTTGAGCGCGAACGCGCGCTTGTCGGTGCTCAGGTCGATCTGGCCGAAGCGCAAGGCGAAGGACTTGAAGAGTTGGCGTATCGTTTGCTCGGCAACGCCCACGAGGATGTCCTGACCGCGTTTGAGGCAACGCAAAAGGCGGTCTATCAGTTCGGTATCAGTCAGTTGCCGAGCGGTGCTCCGCCGTCCAAGCCCGTGAAAAACGACTTTCAGAACGTGGACTTCGCAAGCAGGCGATTTGCTGAACTCGGCCTCAATCCATTTGCCGCGCTCAATGAGACGGAACTCTCCACGCTTCGCCTCAATATCCAGAAGCGGCACATCATCGGGCACAACCTCGGCGTCGTGGATTCCAAGTTCGCAGAGCACGCAGAGGAAGCCCGCGTCGGGGAAACGGTCGAACTGGTGGCAGGCGATATCCGCAGCTTCGCCGCCGTCTGCCAGAAAGTGATCGACACGCTCGACGAGTGGCTTACAGCCGCGCCGTCGCCGACGATCGGGAAGTATCTCTCACACCGTTGCTCGATACGACCATGCCGCCGGAGCAAAGAGGGCCGAAGGACATCGTGAACCGAGTCAGGTCAGTTCGTTTCTGGAGCAATCATCATTCCATGAATTGCCCTTGCTACTTTATCGGCCGCTGCTACTAGGACGCTATCAAGATGATGTACATAGCGACTAGTCACAGATCCTGCTGCATGACCGAGCATTGCAGCAATCGTGGATTCCGTGAACCCGAGATCGCCCGCCACTGATGCGAACGAATGTCTCAGCGTGTGCGGCGTCACACCGTGAAATTTCGCTCGCTTCGCGATCCGCTTCCAGGCACCGGGCATGCCACCGAACGCATCAGCACCTCGCACCGGAGCAAGCACGTAAGGACACCCCTTTTTCTTCTCAATCGTTGCGAGGAGGTCGAAGGCCCGTTGGCCCACGGGCCTAACCGATGCACCTTCCTTGCTATCCTTGAGACGGAGGCAGCTTCCCGCTTCATCAACCTCAGTCCATTTCAGGTTTGTGATTTCGCCCGAACGACATCCGGTCAACGCAAACAGCCAGACACCGGCGATACCTTGCGCTGTCTCTGCTTCCTCTTCCGCATCGGCGAGCGCCTTTCCCAACTGGTGGTATTCCTCCGCCGATAGCCGCCGTGTGCGATGATTGTCTGCGGGGCGTTTGACGCCCCGCGCTGGATTGGAGGCGATCACACCTTCGGACACCGCGAACGAGAGAATGCCGCCAAGTAGACCGGCGGTGCGCGCCGCCGTTCCCTTTCCCCCCTCAACGATTGCCTTTCCCCGCTTCTTCCCGGTCTTTTCAACGGTGGCGGTCTTGCCGCTGGCAACATCACGGATAAAGCGGTTGATATCCGATTGGCTAATGTCGCGAACGAGCTTGCTGCCGAGGAGAGGAACGATGTGCCGGGCGATGCGGCCACGATCTATGTACAACGTGCTGGACTTCTTCGGCCGGTTTCCTTTTCCCATGATAAGGCCCCTCTCGGCCGCGTCCAGATAGCGGTCGCACAGATCTCTCACGGTGAGGGATTTCCGGCGGGTCACGCGCTCCTCAGCAGGGTCTTCGCCCTTCACTGCTTCGCCCATCGTAGCTATCGCGAGCTTGCGGGCTCCTTCCGTTGTAAGCTTGCCGTGTCTCCCGATCGTCAGCCTACGTCGAATGCCAGCGCTGTTCCGATAATCAACGAAGTACGTACGATTACCCGTCGGAAGGATGTAAACGCCGAACCCGGGCAGATCGCTACACCACAGGGTAAATTGCTTCGCTCGAGGGGCAGCGGCTTCAACAATGGTCTTGGTCAACTTGGGCACGCTCACGCTCCTGACAGATTGAATTTAACTCACCAAATACTCACCATAAAAATGAAAACAATGGAAGAGCCTTGCGCACGTTAGCGTAGCCAAATTCCACATAATCCCTTTATATATAGAATGTTAGGTGGCCATAGGAGATTCTGGCGTGCCCCCGGAAAGTGCCAAGCTCTATCCTCCGAAGGCAGAGGCCAGGGGTTCGAATCCCTTCGGGTGCGCCAGTTTTAATGTGTGCCCGGCCGACAATCGCCGCCCTATCCGATGGATGTGTAGATCGCCCGCAGCAAAGTGTGTGCGCGGTCATCGCCGACGGTGCCTTCGCCCATGCGGTTCATGACATAGGCCATGGTGAAACCGGCATCGACGTCATTGACAACCAGCGAGCCGCCCCAGCCGCCCCAATAGCATACGCGGGCATTCGGGCTGATCGGGGCGCGGGCCGAATTTAGCCCATAGCCAACGCCGAAGGTGACGCCAATGCCAAGCACAAGATCACGTCCGGCGGCCTGCACATCAAAGATGCGATCGACAGTGTTTTTTGACAGCAGTTCCACACCGCGTAGAGTTCCGCCGTGCGACACCGCCGCCTGCGCCAGGGCCACGCCGCGCGCATTGCCATGCCCACCCGCAGCGGGAATTTCGGCGCGACGCCATGCAATATCCCAGGATTGTTCAGCCACCAGGCGCGGGTTCATGGCGCGGTAGGGGATCGAATCAGCACCAGAAGAGTCGCCGCCGCTGCCGCCGAACTGCAATGGCGGCGCAGGAATGACCGGCGCCACGCGACTGTCATGCTCGGCCCCAAGTCCAATGTGAAAGTCCGCACCGGTCGGCCCGGCAATTTCCTCGGCAAAAAACCGACCGACAGAACGGCCGTCTACCCGGCGAACGACTTCGCCCACAAGATTGCCCTGACTGACGGCGTGATAGCCGGACTTTGTACCCGGCGCCCACCAGGGCGCTTGCCCGGCGAGCAGGTTCGTGACCTTGTCCCAGTCGTAAAGTTCGCTGGCATCAATGCGCTGATCCCACGCCGGTACGCCCGCAGTGTGCGACAGCAGATGCCGCACCAGAACACCCTGCTTGCCGTTCTGACCAAATTCAGGCCAGTAGTTTTGCACCGGCGCATCGACATCGACCAGGCCGCGACTGGCAAGCACAAGCAGCGACAAACAGCTCATGGTCTTGGTGGTGGAAAACACGTTGATGATGGTGTCACGCACCCAGGGTGTGGTGCGCGCAACATCCTGATGCCCGCCCCACAGATCAACAACCAGTTCGCCATCCTTTACCACCGCAACCGAGGCGCCGATGTCACCATTTTGCGAAAAGTTGCTGGAAAAAGCGTCCTTGACTGCGCCCATTGCACCGGCGCAATGGCCGCTGATATCTATATTCATGGCACCCTCTTTATACGTCTGGTTATCATAACATCCGGCATAGGGCCGCATCCATCAGAGTGAGAGTTTGCGGTCGTCATACTGTGTTGCAGGCGTCAATATTCAATCTCGACATGTCAGACACTGCAAGGCTACGGCCAGATTTCATACAGTGATATGAAATCATTACATGCGGGGGATTTCACCACCCTGGAAAAGCCTGCTTCCTTGCTCAGATCACGGACCATCTTTTCAGGCATGCCGCAGGTGCCAAGCCCCTCGCCACCCTGCGCCAGGGATGTTGTCATGCAATAATGCAGACTCATGCCATATTTCATGGCGGCCATCGGGCCGACATTGGCGTGCAATTCATCCTCGGAAGTAATTTCCTGCATCACATAGACCCCACCGGGGTTGAGATGCGCGCGGATATTGCGCATCGCCTCACGCGGACGCGGGCTATCGTGGATCACGTCAAAGGTAAAAATCACATCATAACTGGACGGCAGTTTTTCTGCTCCATCGCCCACAAAAAATTTCAGCCTGTCGGCAAGCCCGGCTTCCTGCGCGCGGGCATTGGCGCCTTCAACCTGGGGCGCAAAGGCATCCATGCCGACAAAGGTCGATTTCGGAAACGCCTGCGCCATGCGCATCAGCGCGGCGCCCATGCCGCAACCAATATCCACCACGCTGACGCCGCGCTCCAGCATCGCCTGAACATCCGGCATGGATGGCAGCCATTGTTGCAGCAGCAGATTTTTATACCGCACGCCACTGGATCGGCTCATGCCGTGATAGAGATTGGGATGAAAATGCGCCTGCGCCACACCACCACCATTTTTGAATGCATCCACCAACTGCTCAAACGGTGTCTGCGCATGGGCCAGCAATTCAAGGATGCCGCCCTGAAATAACGGGCTGTCTTCATCGGCCAGCGGCCTGGCATGTTCGGCAGGCAAGGTGTAAGACATGCGCGCCGCGTCCACCTCAAGATACCCGGCCGCTGTCAGGCCCTGCAACCACTCACGCGCATAGCGTTCATTGATGCCGGTGCGCGCGGCCAATTCAACACTGGTTGCCGGCCCCTGCTCAAATAATGATTTGAACAGTCCCAGCCGGTCACCAATTGCGCACAAACGGGTTGACATGGCCGCAGCCAGATCGCCCTGAAACCGTGCCAGAAAGGCCTTGGCTTTTTCCTTATCGATGGGGTTCGTCGCAGTCATTTTATTTCCTTAAATTTTGAAACTGGTTCTCATCCAGCAAGGGCAAACCGTTTCAGGTGATAATCAACATTGCCGAATTGCGCGTCGATCATGGTCAGGCGTTTGAAATAATGCCCGACATTCAATTCGTCGGTCATGCCCATGCCGCCATGCAACTGGATTGCCTGCTGGCCGACATAGCGTCCCGCTTTGCCGATCTGCACCTTGGCGGCGCTTGCCGCCTTCATCCGCTCGCTTTCGCTTTCGTCCAGTTTCAAATTGACCATGTAAGTCATCGAAAGTGACTGCTCGCATTCCATGAACATGTCCACCATCCGGTGCTGCAACACCTGAAATTTCCCGATGGGTTGGCCGAACTGTTTGCGGGTTTTGCAATATTCAACCGTCGTATCGGTCAGCACGCGCATACAGCCCACCGCTTCGGCGCATTGCGCGGCAATCGTGCGGTCAAACGCCTCTTCCAGCATTGCCAGCCCCTTGCCGACACTGCCAAGAACCGCATCGCCGCCAAGTTTGACATTTTCAAAACTGATCTCCGATGCGCGCTGACCATCAATGGTTGGATAGTCGCGCGTGGTAATGCCCGGCGCATTTTTATCAACGATAAAAATCGTCACGCCATCCCTGTCACGTTGCGCGCCGGATGTGCGCGCTGTCACCAAAAGTTTATCCGCCCAGGGTGCTGCAGCCACCACGGCCTTATTGCCATTTAGAATAAACCCGTCGCCGGATTTTTCCGCCCGGGTGACAAGATCAGCCAGATTAAAACGCCCCTGCGGTTCCGCATAGGCCATGGCCAGGATCAATTCCCCACTGGAAATTTTCGTTAACAACGCGGCCTTTTGCGTAGCGTTTCCGGCCAGATTGATCAATCCGCCGCACAGCACCACGGTTTGCAGATACGGCTCCACCACCAGCCCCTTGCCGAATTCTTCCATGATGATCATGGTTTCAATCGCGCCACCACCAAAACCACCATGCTCCTCGGCAAACGGCGCAGCCAGCAGACCCAGCTCCGCAAAGGCGTTCCAGCAATCTCTGCTCCACCCGCTATCCGACGCCAGGATATTTTTGCGCGCCTCAAAACCATAGCGGTCCTGCACAAAGCGTTGCACGCTGTTACGCAGCAATACCTGTTCTTCCGTGAACGAAAAATCCATGACGCTTCCCTGTTATTATGCTGCGTTAAAGGCCCAGCACTGCTTTGGCGATAATATTATGCTGAATTTCGTTCGACCCGCCATAGATAGAACTTTTGCGCATGTTAAAATATTCCGGCGAGATACTTGCCATCTCTGGCGGCACATTCGGGAAGTTATCGCCATCCAAAATCATGCCCCGCAAATAAGGTGTAGCGTAGGCGCCAGCAGCCTCGATTAGAAGCTCTGTGATGCGCTGCTGTATTTCGGTACCCTTGATTTTTAGGATCGAGCTTTCCGCACCGGGCGACTTGCCTGCATTTTCCGCTGCCAGCATGCGCAGATCGGTAAATTCCAGCGCCAGTAATTCGATTTCCACCGCTGCAATCTTATGGACGAAATCCGAATTTTCGATCAGTGGGCGACCATCCTCAAAATTGCTGCGCGCCGCCTGTTTCAGCCGCGCCAATTGATGCTTTGAACGCGCGACGCCGGCCATGCCGCTGCGCTCATGCCCCAGCAGCATCTTGGCATAGGTCCAGCCCTGATTTTCTTCGCCTATCCGGTTGGCCACTGGCACACGTACATCTTCAAGAAAAATCTCATTGACCTCGTGCCCGCCATCCATGGTGATGATCGGTCGAACCGTGATGCCCGGCGTTTTCATATCGATCAGCAGAAACGAAATGCCCGATTGCGGTTTGGCATCCGCATCCGTGCGCACCAGACAGAACATCATATCTGCGTGTTGCGCCAGCGTGGTCCAGGTTTTGCTGCCATTGATCACATAATGATCGCCGTCTTTGACCGCGCGGGTGCGCAGGCTGGCCAGATCGGACCCCGCGCCGGGTTCGGAATAACCCTGGCACCACCAGTCCGTACCCTGATAAATGCGTGGCAGGTAATAATCCTTCTGCGCCTTTGTGCCATAGGTCCAGATCACCGGCGCCACCATCAACAATCCGAAAGGCATCAATGGTATGGTCTCGGCGCGCGCCAGTTCATGGCTGAAAATAAATTTCTGTGTGGGGGTCCAGTTCAGGCCGCCATATTCGCGTGGCCATGACGGGGCAACCCAGCCCTTTTTCGCCAGCACCTTGTGCCAGGACAGATGTTCTTCCTTGCTGAGTTCACGCTCTATCTTGCGGCGGCTGCGCAGGGCCTGGGGATAATGCTCAGCGATAAAGCCGTGCACATCGCTTTGAAAGGCGATTTCTTCGGGAGTAAATTTCAGATCCATCGGGGTTCCTGCTGTCACGCCGCTTAAGAGCGTCAGTGTAGGCCTGACAGAAGACTATTTCAACCCGGCTTACTGTGTCAGTCGATCAAGGCTGGGCAAGCCCGAAATACACTTTTTCATATCGGGCAACGCTTGCCGCCCAATTGCGTTCATTTTCGACATAGTGGCGACCATTAGTCTTGACCGTTGCCTGCATCTCCGGAAAATTGAGTATCAGGGTGATCTGACGCACCATATCGAGCAGATCATTTTTGGCGAAAAGAAAACCCGTTTCCCCATGTTTGATCAGTTCATGGTGACCGCCTACATCTGATGCAAGCACCAGCTTTTTCTGCGCCATCGCCTCCAGCGGTTTCAACGGCGTAACCAGTTCGGTCAGGCGCATCGGCAATCGGGGAAACACCAGCAGATCTACCAGGCCATAATAGCTGTCTACATCTGATTGCGGCACGCGGCCCGTGAACACCACGCGATCCGTCAAGCCAAGCTCCGACACCACCCTTTTCAAGACGGATTCCGATGGACCACCTCCCACCAGCAAAAGCTTTACATTCGGAACCTCTTTTAGCAGTCCGGGCATGGCGCGGATTAAAAACTCAAGCCCCTCATAGGCGTAAAACGATCCAAGAAATCCAAGAACTGTCGCGCCATCCAGACCTAACTTTTGCTTGAGCGCGTTATCGACTGATTCCAATGGCGCGAACCGTTCAATATCCACCGCATTGGGAATAATAGTTATTTTATTCGGCGCAATGCCACGTCCCGCAATTTCCGAACGCAGGCCTTCGCAGATTGTCGTCACCGCATTGGCGTGCCTGAAAACCCAGGATTCAAGCCAGCGCGTCGCGCGGTAACGTGGCCCCCATTCGATGGCAGTGCCGTGATCCACCGCCGCGTCTTCCCAGAATCCACGGCATTCATAGACCACAGGTATATTATGCCTGCGGCCCACACGGACAGCCGCAACACCGGTAAGGGCCGGCGAGTGCGCGTGAATAATATCGGGCTTTTCCAGTGCGATGACCTGTTCAATGGTAGCCATGGTTGCAGCGATCAACGCCAGTTCATTCAGCACCGGTATCTTTGTTGCAATACCATTCTGCATGATTGTGCGATGGAAAGTAAATTCTTCCACCACTTCTATCGGGGGCGATGGCGCGGTATGTTTGGGGGTGGTAACACACACAATATCCCAGCCCCGCGCGCGCTGTTGACGAAGAATGTTCAGTGTCCTGAATGTATACCCACTATGCAGCGGAACCGAATGATCAAGAACATGTAGGATACGCATTTTAAAAACCCTGCAAAACTGGTGTAGCCGTTACCAGACACCGCGCGTATCTATGACGAACTTGTCTTTCAGAACATCACGATCCACATGCAGGAACGCACTATGGTCAACCAGCAGAACCGCAAGATTGGCTTGTGCCAGCGCCAGATCAAAATCCATCAGCGTGACATTGTCTAATTTCAATTCAGCAGGCAGTTCGGAAACATGTGGCTCAACGACCAGCAGTTTTCCGACCTTTCGCTGTGCCAGCATCTCAACAATATGCACCGCCGGGCTCTCTCGCAAATCATCCACATCCGGCTTATAGGCCAGCCCGAACAGCGCGATGACAGGATCGACCAGAGAACGCGCCTTTGCCTCGATTTTCTTGACGACATATAGCGGCTTTTCGTCATTGATTATACGCGCGCTACGAATAAGTCGTGCTTCCTCAGGCGCGCTATCGACGATGAACCATGGGTCCACGGCAATGCAATGGCCACCGACGCCGGGGCCGGGCGTCAGGATGTTCACGCGCGGATGCAGGTTGGCCATACGGATCATTTCCCAGACATTGATGCCGAATTTATCGCAGATGACCGATAATTCATTGGCGAATGCAATGTTAACGTCGCGATAGGCGTTTTCAGTAAGCTTGGCCAGTTCCGCTGTGCGCGCATTGGTCACATGGCATTCACCCTCGACTACAATTTTATACAGAGATACGGCCTGTTGCGCACATTTGCGTGTCATGCCGCCAATGATCCGGGCATTGTTGACTACTTCTTCCAGAATGCGCCCTGGCAACACCCGTTCAGGACAATGCGCGATGCGTATATCGGAAAGCTCCCCCAATTGTGTTGGAAATGTCAGATCCTTGCGCAGACTGGCTAGCAGGTTGGTCATCATCTCCGTCGCGCCAATGGGAGAGGTGGATTCAAGAATGACCAGATTGCCTTTCTCAAGCATCGGCGCAATTGAGCTGGCTGCCGCCTCGATATAGGACAGGTCAGGTTGTTTATCGCCCTTGAACGGGGTAGGCACCGCGATCAAAAAAGCATCTGCCGGTTCCGGTATCATCGTCGCACGCAATTTCTTGTCTTCAACGACACGACGCACAAGCGTGTCCAGATTGGGTTCTCCAAAATGCGGCCTTCCCTGATTTACGGCTTCAACCAGGTCTTTTCTAGTGTCGACGCCAACCACATCAATGCCTTTTCCGGCAAATATGGCGGCGGTGGGCAACCCGATATAGCCTAACCCAACGACGCAAATTTTATTGATCATTTTCATGCTAACAATCGCTCCACAATTTTCTGACAGGCGGTCCCATCGCCATACGGATTATGCGCCATGCTCATTTTTCGATACTGCTCCGGGTCATCGAGCAGCAGGGTCGCCCGTTCGATAAGCAATACGCCGTCCGTTCCCACAAGCTCCACCGTACCCGCCTTCACCGCCTCTGGGCGTTCGGTCGTATCGCGCGTAACCAGGACCGGCTTGCCAAGCGATGGCGCTTCTTCCTGCACGCCGCCCGAATCCGAGACAATAAGATACGCCTGAGCCATCAAATGCACAAACGACACGTAATCCTGCGGTGGGATCAGATGCACATTCGGCAGGTCTTTCAGGATAGACACCGATTTTTGTACGTTCGGATTCAGATGCACCGCATACACAATAATTACATCATCACGCATTGCCAGCTTGGCCAATGCGGCGCATACCCTGTCCAGTCCACCATCAAAATTCTCCCGCCTGTGTCCGGTCACCAGAATCATTCGCTTGCTTTTATCCAGAAATGGAAACCGGTTATCCAGGTCAGCCTTCAGCGCGACATTTTGCGCAATCATGTCGCGGGTATGAAACAGCGCATCAATCACTGTATTGCCAGTTATATGCACCTTTGCTGGATCAACCCCTTCGCGCAGCAGGTTATCGGCTGATTCAGCGGTTGGCGGAAAATGCAGCGCGGTAATGATAGAAGTGCTGCGCCGGTTCATTTCTTCCGGCCAGGGCGAATACAGGTTGCCGGTGCGCAGCCCGGCTTCGACATGACATACAGGAATCTGTTCGTAAAACGCTGCCAGCCCCGCCGCGAAGGTCGTCGTCGTATCCCCCTGGACAATCAGCCAGTCGGGACGCCATTCACGCAGAATACGGGTCAGCCCTTCCAGAACAGCAGAGGTGATGTAGTGCAACCCCTGCGAGCTTTTCATCAAATCCAGATCATAATCCGGCTTGATGGCGAATATCTCCAGCACCTGATCCAGCATTTCGCGGTGTTGCGCAGTAACGCAGACACGCGACGTAACCCCGGCCTGCGCCTGCAAGCGGCGTACAAGTGGCGCAAGTTTGATGGCCTCGGGCCTGGTTCCGAAAACTGTAAGAATGTTCAAGTTAATTCCCCGGTAGTAAATGAAGTAAAAGGGGCAAAGCATAAGCCACAAGTTGCCTCACATTATCAGTCACGAGTGTTAACGTTAAATAAAATCGATAAAAATCGAACACTAATGGGATATTTAATCCGTCTTTCCGCTCACCCCCGCCTGCTCGAACGTCGCCATGCCCGCATGGGTGACCGACCCGGCGCTGCGTGGACAGATCGCCAGTGGCGCCAAAGCCACGATAGAAGCGCAGGGCCTCACATGGTCCCGAAACGCCATGCGGGTGGTAGAGGTAGTGGATAAGCATCGCCGACAGCAGCGTTAGTTGGGGTGCAGGCTTATCTCGACCGTTTTTTTTAACATGCCTGTACCTGGCTTGCGTGATTACGAACGAGTTGATAGGCTACCTGCGTCCGAGCAAGTACCTTTTCACGTTCAAGCCCATTGCATTATGAGAGAGGAACCCATGACGCAGATAGACTGGCATCTCGAAGGCGTTGAGTTCAGTAATTGCAATTGTAATTATGGCTGCCCCTGTCAATTCGAAGACCTTCCAACCCATGGAAATTGTAAAGGTTTTGGCGTCGTTCGTATAGATAAGGGACATTTCGGCGATGTGCGCCTGGACGGTTTGCACATGGCGATGACCTTCGATTGGCCCGGTCCCATCTTTGAAGGCAAAGGCACAATGCAGATCATTGTCGATGAACGCGCCGATGCGCGGCAGCGAGACGCGCTGGAACGTATTTCCAAAGGAGAAGAAACCGACGAAGCGGCGACCCACTGGTGGGTATTCCATGCCATGTGCAGCACGGTTCACCCTGTGGTCGCCAAACCGATCCAGTTCGATGTTGATATGGACGCAAGAACTGCAAAGGTGCTCATCCCGGATATTCTCGAATCGAGCGGCAGGCCAATACTCAGTCCGGCCACTGGTCAGCCGCACCGTGTGCGAATTGAAATCCCGGATGGCATCGAGTTTCTGGTGGCCGAGATCGGGAGCGCCTCGACCAAGGCGCGTGGCGCTGTGCCTTTGGATCTGAACGATAGCTACGGCCAATTCAGCAGGATACGGCAAAATGGGCATGGCGTCATCCGCTGAGCGTCATGTTTGGCGGATCGGTCACAGCAACTGCATAGAATATCCCTGATGACTGAACGGTCACCGGTCGAGCGCATACTTGTAGCGTTGGCGCGGCGTGACCGGATCGTTGTGATTGCCGGACTGACGTTCGTGACGTTGATGGCGTGGGCTTATACTTTATCTGGCGCTGGCATGCACATGAATATGCCAGGAATGAACGCTGTAGATTCAGGCTTCGATTATTTTCTGATGATGTTCCCCATGTGGATTATCATGATGGTGGCGATGATGCTGCCCAGCGCCGCGCCAATGATTCTCCTGTTTGCCGCGATCAACCAAAAACAGCGCGAACGCGGGGCGCCATTTGCGTCTACCACATTATTCACGCTTGGGTACCTGCTCGCATGGGGCGCGTTCAGCATAGGCGCAACCCTGCTGCAATGGGCGCTTGGCGATGCGGAGATTATCCAGCACACCCTTAGAATCAACAATCCTGTGATAGGCGCGGGGCTTATGCTAGGCGCCGGACTATGGCAACTCACTCCGGTGAAACGCACTTGTCTGGAATATTGCCGGTCGCCAGTTCATTATATTTCCGCGCACTGGCGCAAAGGTCGGATGGGCGCGTTGCGCATGGGCCTTCAGCATGGCGCATTCTGCCTGGGGTGCTGCTGGTTTCTGATGGCCCTGCTATTCGTGGGCGGGATTATGAATCTTTACTGGATTATCGCGATTGCAGTTTATGTGCTGCTCGAAAAATTTGTTCCCAACGGTCAGGCGCTGGCGCGTTTAAGTGGAGTGTTGCTTATCGGGGCTAGCGTCTGGCTGGGATATTCTGTTCGATAAAATTATCTGTTTAACCGGGGCCACTCACCCCCGCCTGCTCGAACGTCGCCATGCCGGCATGGGTTACGGCGGCGGCGCGCACGATGGAAATGGCCAGCGCCGCACCGGAGCCTTCGCCCAGCCGCATGCCGAGATCCAGCAGCGGTTGCTTGCCGATGCGTTCCAGCAGGCGGACATGCGCTGCCTCGCCAGACACATGCGCCGCCACGCAATGATCAAGTGCGCCCGGCTGTAACTGATGCAGCACAGCGGCGGCTGTGCCGACCACAAAGCCATCGAGCAATACGGGAATATGCTGCACCCGCGCCGCAATGATAGCCCCCATCATGGCGGCGATTTCGCGCCCGCCGACGCGGCGCAATATTTCCAGCGGGTCGGACAGATGCCCCTTGTGAAATGCCATCGCCGCCTGCACCGCCATGACCTTGCGCGCCAGTCCATCTGTATCAACGCCGGTTCCCCTGCCCACCCAGTCTTCTGCCGCGCCGCCGAACAGCGCGCAGCAAACGGCCGCCGCCACCGTGGTGTTGCCGATACCCATTTCACCGATGCACAGCAGATCGCCGCCGCCTGCGACCGCTTCCATGCCGAACGCGATGGTTGCCGCGCAATCCGCTTCGCTCATGGCGGCGGCTTCGCAGATATCCGGGGTCGGGATATCCAGCGCCAGATCAAATATTTTCAGACCGGCGCCAGATACCTTGCACAACTGGTTGATGGCGGCGCCCCCGGCAGCAAAATTTTCCACCATCGCCTGGGTTACCGAGGCTGGAAAGGCGGAAACACCGCGTTTCACCACCCCGTGATTGGCGGCGAACACCGCCACCTGGGGCTGTAATACCATCGGCGGGTGCCGCCCCTGCCAGGAAGCCAGCCATTCGGCCAGTTCTTCCAGCCGCCCAAGCGAGCCGCCCGGTTTAGTAAGCTGGGCCTCGCGCGCCCGCGCCCTGGCCATTGCATCCAGATCTGGTCCCGGCAACTGGCGCACCAGGTTGCGAATATCATCAAAAGGCAGGGCGCTGGCGGATACTGACATTTTATGCTTCCGTATAATCTGGTAACGGGCTTATCTCGCATTAGTTTTATCACAATGAAAGCCTTTAACATGCAGGCGACGCCGCCCGATGACCTGATACAGCAATGGCGTGACGACCTGAGCACTGCTTTGGCTTTTCTGACCCGGCTGCCGCTGCTGCCCACCCCGGCGCACCAGAATGCGGGCAGGCTGGCCCATGCCCTGCGGTTATCGCCTGTGGTTGGGGCATTTATCGGGGCTATTGCCGGTAGCTTTTACTGGCTTGGGGTAAGTTTTGGTTTTTCCACGCTGATTGCCGCCGTTCTGGGGATCGTGGCGGCAGTCCTGTTAACGGGGGGCCTGTACGAAGACGCCCTCAGCGATATGACGGACGGGTTCAGCGGCGGCTGGACCCGCGAGCGCAAGCTGGAAAAAACCATATCGGATGGCAGCATTGGCGCCCACGGGGCGATGGTGCTGTTCCTGACGCTGTTGCTGCGGGTTGGGGCGATGGCGCAGATCAGCGCGCCAGACCGGGTCATGGTGGCGCTGATCGCCGCTGGCGCCCTGTCCCGCGCCATGATGTATGTGGCCATGGCCATACTGCCCTATGCCAGGGATACCGGCCTTGCCCGCGATGTGGGACGCCCTGACATGCAACAGGCGGCAACGGCGTTGGGGCTTGGTTTTGTGATTGCCTGGCTGGCCTTGCCGTTTGGAACCGCCCTGACCGCATTCATCGCTGCTGGCGCGGGGGGACTGTTTGCGGCCCTGCTGGCAAAACGCCACGTTGGTGGTCAGACCGGTGATATTTTAGGCGCCGTGCAACAGATTTCCGAACTATGCGCACTGCTAATTTTGGCAGCGTTGCTAACATTCTAGACTGTCGCGTCCCGCAACCAATTCTCACTGGGAAGATCAACGATCCTGGCAAATTCCCGCATATTGTCTGTAATGATCGTATACCCTAGCGCCAATGTCTGTGCTGCGATCAATAAGTCATTCCCACCAATGACCTGACCGCTTTGTTCAAGGCGCGTGCGAATTTGACCATAAATGGCATCTGCGGGCGTCTCAAAGGGCAAGATTTCCATGGCGTCCAGCACCGCTTCAACCTGGGCCGAAAGCCGAAGCGATCCCGCTTTGGCGGCGCCGAAACGTAATTCTGCAGCAACAATAATGCTGCTACACACCGACGCCTCACCCAGCGTTGCGATGCGCTGCGCCACCCGTCCCCGTGGATTGCGGATCAGATCTGAAAGAATATTCGTATCCAGCAGGTAACGCATCACAGCGCAACTGGATCAGGCGCGGGATCAGGGATAGGCGGGAAATCTTCCTGCAACGGTGTCAGTTCGGCGAGAACTGCAAGAAGGGATTTCCGTTTGACCGGTTCTATGATCAACCGATCACCTTCCTTACGCATAATCGCGTCCTCGCCCGGAAGCTCAAACTCGCGAGGAATACGCACCGCCTGATTTCTGCCGTTTTTGAAGAGTTTAACATGCCGCTCAGTACGCATAACGACCTCCATCCATATTGGCATATGCTATAGCATATGCCAATATGGATGTCCAGTATGATAGTAATACTTACCCACACTGTTAACCTTGTGAAATACACTCATATGGTTTTATAGCTGCGCTGGCTGTAAATGGCGCACGCGTTCCAGGATAATGGATTGAAAATATTTAGGAAAATTCTGCTGTATGGCGTCATGCTGGTGTTGCTGCTGGCGATTGGCGGCGGCGCTGCCGTGGCGATTGCGTTGTGGCGTTATGGCATAGGCCTGCCGGACTATTCGCAGCTTGCAACCTATGAACCGGCAATCACCACCAGGGTACATGCGGGCGATGGACGGCTGATCACTGAATTTGCCCGCGAAAAACGGCTTTATGTGCCCTATGAAACGATCCCCAGCCTGGTCATCAACGCTTTTGTGTCGGCGGAAGACCAGAATTTCTTCGTGCATCGCGGCGTTGACCCTATCGGCATCCTGCGCGCTGCCATCGTCAATCTGCAACATGCCGGAGAAGATCGCCGTCTGGTTGGCGCGTCCACCATCACACAGCAGGTGGCGAAGAATTTCTTTCTGTCCGGCGAAGTGTCGTATCAGCGCAAAATCAAGGAAGCCATTCTGGCCTTCCGCATTGAACGCACCTTTTCCAAGGAACGGTTGCTGGAATTATATCTCAACGAAATCTATCTCGGTAATTCCGCCTATGGGGTTGCGGCGGCGGCGCTGAATTATTTCGACAAGCCGCTGGCCGATCTCACGCTGGAAGAAGCCGCTTATCTCGCCGCACTGCCGAAAGCCCCCAATAATTATCATCCTGTGCGCTATCACGACAAAGCCGTGGCGCGTCGCAACTATGTGCTGAGCCGTATGCTGGAAGATGGCTATATCACAGCCGAAGAGGCCTGGAACGCCACGCAACAACCACTGAAAACGGCGCCGCCGCGCGATCAGGAATTCGTGCATGCCGATCACTTTGCCGAAGAAGTGCGCCGCGAGCTGATCAACCGCTTTGGAGAGGACGCGCTGTATGATGGCGGTCTGTCCGTGCGTACCTCGCTGGATCCGCGCTTGCAGAAAATTGCCTACAAGGCGCTGCGCGACGGGCTGATTGCGTATGACCGAAAACATGGCTGGCACGGCCCCATCACCCGCATTGAAGCGACCGCTGACTGGCAAAAAAACCTGGCCGCTGTACCGCAACCCGCCGGATTGGACCAGTGGCGACTGGCAGTAATATTGAAGACCCATAATGACCGCGCGGAAGTTGGCTTTACCGACGGCACGCAAGGGATCATTGCGTTTGCGCATATGCGCTGGGCCCGCAAACGTATGGACAATGCAACACTGGGACCGCCACTTTCGCGTGTCGAGGATGTACTGCATGCAGGCGATGTGGTGGTGGTGGCGCAAACCGATGAAAAAACCTCCCAAAAAGCTGTCGCCAATTGGAGCCTGCAACAAATTCCCGACGTTGGCGGCGCGCTGGTGGCGATGGACCCGCACACCGGCCGCGTGCTGGCCATGCAGGGCGGATTTGCGTATGGCGATAGCGAGTTCAATCGCGCCACACAGGCGCTGCGCCAGCCAGGCTCCGCGTTCAAACCTTTCGTATATGCCGCAGCCCTGGAATCCGGTTTTACCCCATCCAGTCTGGTGCTGGACGCGCCCATGGTGATTGATCAGGGGCCGGGTCTGGCAAAATGGAAACCAACCAATTATTCCGGCGAATATTATGGCCCATCCACATTGCGGCTGGGGCTGGAGAAATCACGCAATCTGATGACGGTGCGCCTCGCGCAACATATCGGCATCGAGCGGGTGAATGAATATGCCGCGCGTTTCGGCATTCATCAGACTGCGCCCAACCTGTTGTCTACGGCATTGGGCGCGGGTGAAACCACTTTACTGAAACTCACTTCGGCTTATGCGATGTTCGTCAATGGCGGGCGGCAGGTAACACCCGCGCTGATCGATCGGGTACAGGATCGCCGGGGCAAAACCCTGTACCGTAACGATCCCCGCGAATGTGCTGGCTGCCGCGACCCCTGGCAACAGGGCTTGCCCGAACCCGTGCTGCCGGACCTGCGCGAACAGCGCATTGACCCGGCAACCGCCTATCAGATCGTGTCCATGCTGGAAGGCGTCGTACAACGCGGCACCGCAACGAGTGTCTCGGCGGTCGGCAAACCTCTGGCCGGCAAAACCGGTACCACCAATGAAAGCCGCGACACCTGGTTCATGGGTTTTTCACCCGATCTGGTGGCGGGGGTGTTTATCGGTTTTGATACGCCGCGCACCATGGGCAAAAAAGAAACCGGCGGGTCGGTTTCCGCGCCGGTATTTCGGGATTTTATGGCGGCGGCGTTAAAAGATTCGTCCGCCACGCCGTTTCGTATTCCACCTGGCATCCGGCTGATGCGGGTAAATGCGGAAACCGGATTGCCGGCAAATCCGGGTGATCGCAAGGTAATTCTGGAAGCCTTTCGTCCCGGCACCGAACCCAAAGACCGTGCGCAGCCCGTACTGGGAACCGGCAACCCGGACAGTGTGAATGCCGGGCCGGAAAAAACCGGCACTGAGCCTGTTGCCGGGGGCAGCGGGGGCCTGTATTAATCCACCTCATTTCAATTCAGGAGTTTTTTTCATGCGGGCTGAAATTCAGGCCTTGGCGCAAGATATCAGGCAGTCGTTCGAACTGCTGAGGAGGCATCTTTGACTGGGATCGCGCACAACGCAGACTGGACGAGCTGAACGCCCTCGTCGAAGACCCAAAGCTGTGGGATAATCCACAACGCGCGCAGGATATGATGCGCGAACGCACGCGGCTGGATGGGTCCATCACAGCAATACGCCGTATGCAGAATGATTTTGACGACACGCTTGGCCTGATCGAACTGGGCGAAGCGGAAAATGACGCCAGCATCATCGCCGAAGCAGAAACCGCATTGCGCAGCCTGCGCGATGAAGCCGCCGCGCGTGAAATTGAAACCCTGCTATCAGGTGAAGCCGATGGCAATAGCGGGTATGTTGAAATTCATGCCGGCGCTGGTGGCACCGAAAGTCAGGATTGGGCAAACATGCTGCTGCGCATGTATATTCGCTGGGCGGAAAAGCACGGCCACAAAACTGAAATTGTCGAACTGAGTGACGGCGAAGAAGCGGGCATCAAATCCGCCACCCTGCATGTCAAGGGCGCCAGCGCCTATGGCTGGCTGAAAACCGAGGCGGGCGTGCATCGTCTGGTGCGCATCTCGCCATTTGATTCCAACGCGCGACGCCACACCAGTTTTGCCAGCGTCTGGGTATATCCCGAAGTGGATGATCGCATTGTCATCGAAATTGACGAAAAAGACGTGCGCACCGATACCTACCGCGCCAGCGGCGCGGGTGGCCAGCATGTCAATAAAACCGATAGCGCGGTGCGCCTGACCCATGCGCCAACCGGCATTGTCGTGCAATGCCAAAGCCAGCGATCACAGCACAAAAACCGCGCCGAAGCCTGGAAGATGCTGCGCGCCCGATTGTACGAAAATGAACTGCGCATACGCGAAGAGGCGGCCCAGGCGGTTGCCAGCGCAAAAACCGATATCGGCTGGGGACATCAGATACGCTCGTATGTATTGCAGCCCTATCAGATGGTGAAAGATTTACGCACCGGCGTTGAAAGTCCCACACCGCACACAGTACTGGATGGCGATCTGGACGCCTTCATGTCCGCCGCCCTCGCCGCCCGCGTAGAAGGCGCCAGCAGCGATGTGCAGGATCTGGATTAGCACGAAATGATTTTAGGGCATTTTGTGATCAAGTTGATGCGTAACCTCTTTGGCGTCATTGCGAGCGAAGCGTGGCAATCCACCAGCCTTCGCCAGAAGGCTTCGGCTGGCAAGGGGGCCACAAACACAGACCTTACCGTATGACTCTGGATCGCAACGCTTCGCTCGCGATGACGAAGTAGGGGGTGTGATTCAATCCGTTCACAAATTGCTTTCGGGTGAATCGCCACACCCACCGCTCTATTGCGGATGACAACCGGACGCAATGCGGTTGCGGTCCGCCGTCACCATCATCTCGATCAGGCCATCCAGTTTTACTTCTGGAACCCAGCCAAGTTTGGTGCGTGATTTTTCCGGCAGGCCGACCAGAAGCTCCACTTCCGCCGGACGGAAAAATTTCGGGCTGACGTGAATGACGGTCTTGCCGGTTTTGCGGTCAATGCCCAGTTCGCCCGGACCTTCGCCTTCCCAGCGCAGATCAAAGCCAAGCAGGCTGGCCGCGCATTCACAGAAATACCGCACGGTAAAGGTTTCACCCGTGGCAATGACATAATCATCGGCCACATCCTGTTGCAGCATTGCCCACATCGCCTTTACGTAATCACCTGCAAAACCCCAGTCGCGCTTGGCGTCCAGATTACCAAGCTCCAGCACGTCCTGCTGTCCCGCAGCGATCCGCGCCAGCGCAAGCGTGATTTTACGCGTCACAAATTCCTGACCGCGCAGAGGGGATTCATGATTGAACAGAATACCGGAGCTGGCATGCATTCCGTACGCCTCACGGTAATTCTGGGTCATGTAATGGGCAAACACCTTTGCCACCCCATAGGGGCTGCGCGGATAAAATGGCGTGGTTTCCTTTTGCGGAATTTCCTGAACCTTGCCGAACATTTCCGATGTCGATGCCTGATAGAAACGCGACTGTGGCACATAATCGCGCATGGCTTCGAGTATATGCAGGCACCCCATACCATCAATCTGCGAGGTCGTTACCGGCAATTCGAACGACACCCCGACAAAGCTCTGGGCTGCAAGATTATAGATCTCGTCCGGGCGCGTGTTTTTAATGGCGCGGGTGACATTGCCGATTTCCTGCAAATCAAAATCGATCAGCTCGATTTTGTCATGCACCTTTAATTCACGCAGGCGCCACAGATTATCCACAGACACCCGGCGGCAGCCGCCATAGACCTTATAGCCTTTATCCAATAACAGGCGGGCCAGATAGGCCCCATCCTGCCCGGTAACCCCGGTAACAAGTGCGGTTTTCTTATTCACCTAGATAATTTCCCCATGATTTTCACGCAGACTGGATAGCAGTGCTGCGCAATATATTCCATAGGCGTTTCGATAGCACCGGCCAGTCATGTTGCGCAAGCCATGCCGTTTGACGGTCGCTAATCGATAATCTGCGATTTTCGTCCCCCAGAAGCGCCGAAATCCCCGCAGCCAGCGCTTTTGGCGCAGTTCCGGGCAATTGATGGGTCACCGCAGCCACATCCTGAAATATCGGTAGCGGCGTACAGGCCACGGGCCGCCCGCTGGCCAGGCCAAAACGCACCGCTGCGCTGGAGGATTCGCCACTTTCCTGATAGGGAAAGACAATCAGATCGGCGTTTTTCAACTGCGCCAGCACATGCGCATCATCCAGATAGTCCGTCACCAGTGTAATGTCGCGCCCAAACGGGCTGGCGGCGATGGCGTCACGGCAGCGTTTCTGCTCCATCTCCGATTCAGCAACCGGATAGGCCGCATTCAGCATCAAAAGACGCAGTTCGGGATGGTTTTCGCGTAAATGGCCGAATGCCTCGATAAGCTGCGGATAACCCTTGTTGGGCAGCATATATCCAAAACAGGCTATCATTTTGCCGTCTGTATTACGAACAGGGGAAATTTTCGGCAAACTGACCCCATGCGGGAACAGCATCACATTCTCAACCAGCCCAAGCTGCTTCAGCCGATTTAGATCGTCAATTCCATGCACATAAAGCCGGGTCGCCAACGCCAGCGGTTGCGCAATCGTGCGCAGCGATAATGAAAAATTCTGGCGCTCGATATCCGCCGTCGCATGAAAGAAAATATGCACCCCAATCCCGTCCACGGTAAGGCGCGTAATGAGCTGACCTAACTGGAGCAGATCAAAAAACCCGAAATTAAACTGGATCACCGCAACCGTTGCACCCGTCGCGCGTATTTGCGCATAAAGCCCATCCAGCGTGTCCTGGCCCGCGCTGTGCCAGCAGCGCACGACAAAATCTTCATCCGCCGCAATCAGATCCGGCGCATGGTTGGCCAGTACCGTCATCTGACCCTGCGCAATGGCTATCGCCAGCGAACGCGCATAAGCCGCAATGCCACAGCGAACATTCCATGTGCTAACCCAGGCAATATGCGGCAGATCGCACGGGGCTGAATATGTATCAAGCGCTGCGATGGCTTGCAGATTGCGATCGGCCACATGCTTCCAGCGCCAGTTATCCAGTAATGCCTGCTTGCCGGCAAGCGCGCGCTGTCTGCGCACTTCAACAGAGGTCGTAAAAACTGCGCGCAGAATTCGCACCAGATCATCCAGATCGGGTTCCGCCCAAACCGAATCAAATTGCGCCATATGGGTTTGTGCATAGGCAAACCGGTAATCAATCAGCCAGGCGCTGTCCGCTGTGCAAAAATCCATCTGTCCACCAAAACCGGTGGTTATTACCGGCTTGTCGAACAGCATCGCCTCGGCAATTGGCAACCCAAAACCCTCGCCCCGGCTGGGCGCGACCAGCGCATCACAGCGGCGGTACAGATCAGCCACTTCGGCCTCTTCCATATCCGTGTTGATTAAAATAATCGGCGCGCCATCAGGAAATCGACTGTGATATTGCGCAAGCTGCGCTTCGATCCTGTTGTGAATATTGGGAAAAGTTTTGATGACCAGTGACACCCTGTCGTGCCGCGTAAACGCCGTTCCAAAGGCATCCAGCAGCACATCCACGCCCTTGCGGGGAAAACACGATGACACATGCAAAAAGCGAAACCCATCCGGCCCCAAATCGCCGGTGTAGGCCTGATGTGGAATATTCAGCAAATGGTCAACGCCCGCGCCACTGACACGAACCGGCACACGCACGCCATTATCCACCAGCACCTTTTTCACATATTCTGAAAGCACTGTGACATGGGTCAGCGAACGATTGAACGCATCTGCATAGGCGACAGGAAACCCCGATTCTTCCCACGCATAATTGCTTAGCCCGTTGGCTGGGGCGCGCATATGCGTTACGCGCGGTGGATACATATCGCGCAGCAACACATTGGGCGTTCGCCCCTGCTGCGCGCGCCGCCACATTTCTGCGCATACTGGATCGGCCTTCAAAAATTTCGCATCCGGGACATAATCCCCGGGGCCATCGGCGGCATGCAGGGCCACATCAATACCCCCGGCATGCAGCGCCCGCGCAAATTCACGATTGACCAGGGCCAGGCTATAGCTGCTGTCAAATGGTCCTTCGATGCGGATTTCCGGCGATGTTTCCTGCCTTGCCGATGGATGCCTATTCACCGCCATGCCAATGGATTCAAGAAATCCAGCCAGCGCATCGCGCAGCGTCTGGCGTTCGAAGCGCAGTAAATTCTGGCGTTGGGCCAGCAAAATACGCCGGCGCAAAATGGGTTCATCCGCCAGCACCCTGAGCAGTGCCGCCGTCTGCGCATGGTCCTTGCGCGACAATAATAAACCGCCCTGACCAATGGTGTCGGCAATGGTCGTGCTGTTATAGGCAATGACCGGCACATCATGCGCCATCGCCTCGATCAGCGGCATGCCAAATCCTTCATGCTCGCTCATGGATACATAGACATCTGCCGTCTGAAAAATCGCAGACAGACTTTCATCGGAAATTTTTCCGGTAAATTCGACGCTATCGCCAAGATGCAGTTCGGCGCACATACGTTGCAGACGCGCAAGATATTCCTGCGACGAAACATCGCCGGCCAGTATCAGGCGCACGGGCACATCCATACGGCGACGCAGATGCGAAAATATCGAAATTAAATCATGCTGGCATTTATTTTCTGAAATGCGCCCGACAAAAACCATATTATAGACGCCATCCAGACGCGCCATTAAGGCTTTGTCAGCGGGAGCCTTGCGTACACGGTCAATATTCACGAGCAGCGGAATTGTAATTGCACCCGCATATCCGTGCTGCAACAGCTCTTCTGTGTTAAAGGGGGAATCCCCGATGGCCCCAATAAAGCGGCCACGCCATTTCGCAAGCTGTTCCCTGCCAATTTCCGAATAGCGGCGCATGGGACTGCCAACGGGAAAAAATTCGGCAGGCGTAATATTATGATAAATCAGCGCCAGACGGCTTTGCAGCGCCTCTACCCAGGCGCCATGATTATGCCCCAGTGAATGATGCAACAGCAGAAGCTGGTCCGGCGCATCGGGATACGCTTCTATCGGCTGCAACTCCGCCGTTAATTCGGACGCAATCTGCGCGCAGTAAATTTCTGACGCAAATCCCAGTTCGCGCAAAAGTTCACGAATGAAAAGCATCGAATTGGTTACGCCATCGCCATAGGCGGAACCCACATGAAACTGATGAATGGCGCGCGGGTTCAATGACACGGACAATCAGGCCTTTCGCGCCCAGATGGCATAATCCATCGGTCCATACAGCAGCCTGTTCAGGCGCATTGCAACGGCATCGTCACCCTGCAACTTCTGCGCCTCGTCCGCCTCGTGCAGATAAATCACTTCGGCATTCAAAAATCCGCGCTGTTCCACCATGAAACGTGAAACCGATGGCGGCAATGGGGCCCGGTGCGTGGGATCGTTCCAGAACGTACTCGCACCCACAATCAGATTTTCCGGATTGGGCGTTTCAAACAGAATGAACCCACCCGGGGTCAACACCCGATTAGCTTCGTCAATAATGCGGATTAAATCATCCAGCGCCAGATGCTCTATAATGTGAAAACCTGTCAGGCCCGCAAGGCTTGCGTCCGGCAGGCTTTGCAAATGCGCCAGCGCCTCTGCTTCACGCACATCAAGATTGGCTGTGCGCGCATCCGCGACAAATACGCTGTTCAGATCAATGCCGTACGCCTTAATGCCGCTTTCTGCCAGCAATTCAATCCACTCGCCACGTCCGCACCCAATATCCAGAACCGGCAAATGTGTCGCTGCAACTGACATGCGATCCATATAAACTTCAAGTCGGCTTTTGATCTGTTCGCGGCTTCCACGAAATGCCGCCTCGAACGCCGCGTAATAGGAATCCAGCGCATCCGTGCGCGCTGGCATGGTGACGCCAACAGCCGCTGCCCCGGCACCTGACTGCAATGCCGGTGCTGCCAGCGCAGCCGTAAGTCTGCGTTGCTGAAAAACCATCTCTGAACGATTTTCGGCACTGCGCCTTTTTTCTTCGTCCACTTCCTGACGAAGCGCCGTGGTATGCGCAAGATTAAGTTCCTGGGCCACTTTCAAACGCTGTTCGACAAAACTCATTTCCTGACGCAATTCATCCAGACGCGCATTTACCTCACCCAGACGGGCATTGGCCTCACCCAGACGCGCATTAAAACGATGCTCGGCCGCGCCAAGTTCGCGAACTGTCATTTCAAGACGCCCGCGCGTTTCATGCACCAGCGCCAGACTTTTCAGCCAGCGCAATCCATAACCAAGATAAGGCACGGCCAGCAGCCGCGCACCAATCTGTCTTTGCCGTTGCCACTGATTAAGCATTGCCATCGCAGAGCCTATAACGGGTATGCCGCGCAGACGCATCTTCAGCGCCAACAGGGCCGATGTCTTATAACCTGATGCCAATTGGCCACCTGCTGTCAATGCGGGAACGCCATGCTGTTCGGGTTGCAGCATTTCAACAGCGATACGCCGTTCCAGTGCGCCATAATCTATGTCGGGGTTGTTGGCCTCGATCATGGCGCTGTCACGGCGATTTTGTGCAGGCTTGGTTCCAGCCTGCACAAGCCATCAAAATGTGGTCCTGAATAGCCGGCCACTTCGAATTGCAACAGATTATCGCACCAATGATAGCAATCCGTAAGGTGGTTATCCTTATCGTGCAATGCGGCCGTTAGCGTATAAAGGCCCGGCCCAAGATTCATCGCCATGCGAATTGAAAAACTGATGCGTTCGCCTGCTTCAAATGACAAAGGATAGCCAAGAAAATAGGTGTTGGTCCCGTATATATCCTGCCCCAGACGGTCACGTATCAAAAACCCAAGCGTCACCGACTGCATCGCCCTGGTTGCCGCTAGATCAAAAACAAAATCGGCGACTTCACCAGAGGCGAATATCTGGCTGCCGGATATCTGTCCGGTGACTTTCGCCCCACGGATACTCACAACGCCGGAACCATAGCCGCGCGCGATTTCAGTATCGTTGGCAACCGGCGCTTGCGGTTGCTGGTGCTGCAGGGATGGGGCTACCTCATCCAGATCTGCAATCAACCGGTAATAATAATTCACTGCCTCTTCGGGCGTACCGGAGAAAACCGTTTTGCCTTCTTCCAGAACCATTGCCGTGTCACACAGAACCTTGACCGCATTCATATCGTGCGAAACAAATAATATCGCGCCCCCGCCAGCGCGAAATTCCTTGATGCGCTTCATGCATTTTTGCTGAAAATGCGCATCGCCAACGGAAAGCGCCTCGTCCACCACAAGACATTTCGGGTTGGCGTGGATGGCAATAGAAAATGCCAGGCGCATCGTCATGCCGGATGAATAGGTGCGCACTGGATGGTGGATGACATCGCCCAATTCGCTGAAATCCACAATGGCCTGACGCTGTTGCGCCACCTCTGCCTGCGTCATGCCAAGCAGCGCCGCGTTGAAGGCGATATTATCGTAACCGGTCAATTCCGGATTGAACCCGGTACCCAATTCCAACAGGCCTGTCACGCGCCCGGACAGCGTAACGCTGCCCTGATCTGGCAGGATGACCCCCATTACCAGTTTGAGCAGTGTTGATTTTCCCGCGCCATTGCGGCCAATCACCCCCAGCACCTGCCCTGCTTCAAGATTGATGCTGATATCCTGAATCGCCAGCTTTTCTTCATGCAGCTTGCGGCGGAAAATCAGTTCACGCAGCCGGTCGCTATGGCGCAGATAGATCCGGTAATACTTGCTTACATGGTCAACCCTGATCATGGTAACCCTGCCCCAACCGATTAAATCGCATCGCGAATCTGGTGTTCGCTATGCGACAGAAGCCAGAGTATGCCACCTGCCATAAGGACGCTTCCAGCCAGCAACTGCATTATGTTTCCCATGTCCGGCATCGCGCCATAAACAAAAATCTGATGATATTCACGCACAAACCACCATGCAGGATTGAACGCCTGAATGGCCTGCATGAAATGGGGCACGGAATCAATGGTGTAAACAATGGGCACCATCCAGAACCATAACATGGTCACGACCCCGACCATTTCGCGAATGTCGCGCAGAAACACCATCAGAATGGCCCCGATCAGGCCAATTGAAAAAGCCATGAGCTGCTGACAGATAATCAATAGCGGCAACGCCAGCAAACCCGCAGACAGCGGAACCGACAATGCCAGACTCAAAAGGATAAACAGGCCAAGGGTGCAGATCAGGGTGATCCCTTCCACAATCGGAATATGGATCGCAATGAGGTTCAGGCTGAGCGGGACTTTGCTGAGTATGGCGCGCTTGTCAAAGAACACGGTGGTCATGCGCGCAATAGTGCTGGCAAATGCGGTCCAGGGCAAAATTCCCGAAACCAGATAGATGCCATAGCCATATGTACCGGACTGCGTTCCCGGCAGGCGTGGGCCTATCAACCCCCCAAATATCACAACAAATATAAGGATTTGCAGCATCGGTGTCAGCAGCAGCCAGCCCCTGCCAAGTGCAACACCAGAATAGCGGTCAGAAAAATCCTGCCTGACAAAGTGCCATAATAAAGCAAGGTTCATAGGAGAATCATCACCATTTTTGCCTTGTTACTGATATAAGGGGCGGTCTCGGGCGTTCTGACGGCACCTGACAGGCGGGAAAGCACTGTTGTTGCGCTTTCCTACAGTTCTGCAACCACCATGTCAAAGCTCTTGCTTTTTAACGCTCCCGGTCCATATAAGCAGCGACAAAAGCAGCGTCTGCCCTAATTGCGCTGCAATTTCTTGCAGATATCCCCAATGGTTGATATTTTGTTAACCTTTATTTGCGCCACTCAAGCTACGCTGCCCGAGAGGGCGAATCGGCTAAAGGATTGAAAGTATCGCCATGAAAGGCAAAGAACAGTCGGAACTGGCCCAGGTTCTTGGCAAGTCCCGCTCCGCATTTATCGGCGCTGGCGTTTTCAGCTTTTTTATCAATCTGCTGATGCTGGTGTCGCCACTCTACATGTTGCAGATTTATGACCGGGTGCTGGCCAGCCGGAACGAGACCACTTTGTGGGTATTGACCCTTGTCGCGGTGTTCCTGATTGTTGTCTATGCCGCACTGGAAACCATGCGTTCGCGTGTGCTGGTGCGCATCAGCGGACAGATGGACAGCCTGTTGAACGCCCGGGTTTTTACCGCTTTGTTCAAATCCGCCGTGCGTGGGCCGGGGGGCGGATCCGGCCAGGCCATCCGGGATCTGGATTCGGTGCGCGACTTTTTGACCGGACAGGGGCTGTTTGCGTTTTTTGACGCGCCATGGATGCCGCTTTACCTGGCGGCGATCTTCCTGATTGATCCCCTATTGGGCTGGGTGGCGACGGCGGGGGGTGTGACATTATTCGGACTTGCCGTGCTCACCGAAATTGCCACGCGCGATACACTCAGTGAAGCAAGTGTCGCAAATATGCGCGCCGGGCATTTTGTTGAGGTCAGCCTGCGCAATGTCGAAGCGATTGAGGCGATGGGCATGGTCCCCGCCATGCTCAAGCGCTGGCAGGGTCGGCGCGCCAAAATGCTGCAATTGCAGTCGCTGGCCAGCGACCGTGCGGGTGTCATTACGGCCTTGTCCAAATTCACACGCGTTGTATTGCAAATCGCCATTCTGGGCTTTGGCGCCTATCTGGTGATCCATGATCAAATCACGGCTGGTCTGATGATCGCCGCATCCATTATGATGGGCCGCGCTCTGGCGCCTGTGGAAATCGCGGTTGGTAGCTGGAAGCATTTTCTGACGGCCCGCAGTTCTTATGACCGCCTGAATGCCTTGCTCAAGGCCGTCCCCCCCCAACGTGACTTTATGCACCTGCCACCGCCGCTTGGCATTCTACAGGTGGAACAGGCCATTGTTGTGCCACCCGGCGCCACCGTGCCCGCGCTGAAGGGCGTGGGGTTCAATGTGGCCGCTGGCGATATTGTTGGCATTATCGGTCCCAGCGCTGCGGGAAAATCCACACTGGCGCGCTTGCTGGTTGGCGTTTGGCCAGCTTATGCCGGCAAGGTGCGCATTGATGGCGCCGACATTATGACCTGGGACCGTGAGCGCCTTGGCCCCTATATGGGCTATCTGCCGCAGGATGTTGAATTGTTCGAGGGCACCATTGCCGAGAATATCGCCCGCTTTGGCGAGGTGGATGCGGATCAGGTAATTCTGGCAGCACAGCGCGCCGGGGTGCATGAGTTGATACTCAAACTGCCCGCAGGATATGACACACAGATCGGGCCGGGTGGCCAAACGCTTTCCGGTGGCCAGCGCCAGCGCGTGGGTCTTGCGCGGGCATTATATGGCGACCCGGCGATTATCGTGCTGGATGAGCCCAACTCCAATCTGGATAATGATGGCGAAGCGGCACTGGCACGAACCGTTGCCGATCTGAAAGCGCGCAAGCGTACAACACTGGTAATTACGCACCGCCCCAGCCTGCTGGCGTCGGTTGACTATATTATGGTGATGCGCGAAGGATTAATCGAAAAATTTGGTCCGCGAGATGAGATTCTGGGTCAATATCTGCGTCCCGCTGCCGTGCCCAGCACGCCTGCCGAACCGGAACCCAACAGAGGCGGCGTAGCGGTGGTAAATCCGGCATGAGTTTACAGAATATTGCGGTCCGTCTGGGTCTTCACCAGGAAGGACAGGATACTTTTAATTTCAAATCCGTATTCGATAACGCCGTGCAGCGTGTGCAGGAGATGTTTGCGCGTTCGGATCAGGAAGGCGCTGACACCAGCGCGCAGACAGACACACGTCGGCCGCTGGTGGTTGGCGGCATCATTATCGTGGTGACATTTTTCGGGTTCGGCCTGTGGGCGGCGATTGCGCCCATCGACAGCGCCGCCATTGCCCCCGGCTTTCTGACGGTGCAGTCAAGCCGGCGCACCATCCAGCATCTTGAAGGCGGCATCGTACAGGAAATTTTTGCCAAAGACGGCATGACAGTAAAAGCCGGCGATGTATTGATCCGCCTGGACGACACCCGCGCCAAGGCGCAGACAGACATTCTTCTGGCCGATCTGCATTCACAGCTTGCCACCGAAGCGCGCCTGCTGGCGGAACGCGACGGCCTTGCGGCCCCCGTTTTTCCAGAGGAGCTGCTGAAAAACCAGTCCAATGCAACGATTACCGCAATTCTTGCCGGCCAGAAAAATGTATTCGACACCCGCATCAACGCGCTTTCCGGGCAGAAATCCATTTTGCAGCAGCGCGTCGGGCAGTTTGATGAACAGATATCCGGCCTGCGCGCGCTGGTAACCGCAAAGGGTACCCAGGCACGTCTTATCAAAGAGGAATTGAAGGATTTATCCGGCCTGCTGGAGCGTGGCTACGTCACCAAAACCCGCGTTCTTGCGCTGGAGCGTGAAGAGGCGCGCCTTGAAGGCGAACGCGCCGAACATATCGCTGCCATCGCGCGTTCCGAACAGGGTATTGGCGAATCCAAACTGCAAATTTTTCAGTTGGAAAAATCCCGCCAGGAAGAAATCGCCCGTGAATTGCGCGATGTTCAGGCCAAAATAACCGAACTGCGCGAACGCATGGTCGCCGCCAGCGACATGCTGCGCCGCATCGATATTGTCGCGCCGGTTTCTGGTACGATCATGGATCTGGCCGTACATACCGCCGGCGGGGTCATCGGGCCGGGTGTGCCCTTGATGGATATTGTGCCATTGAATGATGTATTGGTGGTCGAGGTGCACATTAATCCAATCGACATCGACACCGTCCGCCCTGGCAGCGAAGTCGCCCTGCGTATCAGCACAGTTGATTCCCGCAAAACTCCTGTGATCAATGGGGTTCTGGAGACCATTTCAGCCGACCGCACCGTAGAACAACGCACGGGTATGGCATATTACAAGGGGCGCGTCATCATACCTACTGCACAGCGCGAACGGCTTGGCACACTGACCCTGCGCAGTGGCATGCAGGTAGAAGCACTGATCAATCGTGGTGAACAGACAGCCCTGCAATATGCGCTGAAGCCATTGACCGAAGCCTTCGCCAAATCCTTCCGCGAACATTAGGGCCGATAAAAGCCATGCCGGTAATTTTTCGCTCTTCCACTTTAGCTGCGCTTGCCCTGCTGGCATGTGTTCCATCGGCGCAGGCGGCGCAATCGCTGGACGAGGCGATGGCGGCGGCGTATCGCAGCAATCCACAATTACAGGCCGAACGCGCCCGTCAGCGCGCCACAGACGAAGGCGTTGCCCGCGCGCTTGGCGGCTTTCGCCCAACCATCGTCGTCACCGGCGAAGCAGGCCGCGCGGTGGACGAATTTCGCACACGCAACACATTCTCTGGCGCAACGAATGTCACAGATGTTAATCGCGGGCCGCGCACCTATCAGGCGCAGATGCGTCAGCCGATCTATGACGGGGGTCAGGCAATAAATGATTACCGGCGTTCAGAAGCCATTGTCGAGCAGGGCCGCGCGCGTCTCATTTCGGCCGAACAGGCTGTGCTTGCCGAAGCTGCGCGCGCCTATGTCGATGTCGCGCGTGATTTCCGTGTGGTTCAGCTTACCCGCGATAATATCGAATATTTAACCGAGGTAGAAAAAGCCATTCGCGCCCGCTTTGCCGTCAAGGACGTCACCAATACCGATGTGGCGCAGGCTGATGCGCGGCTGGCGCGCGGCCTTGCCGATAATCAGGCGGCCGAAGGCGCATTGGCCCGGTCGCGTTCCGCCTATGCGCGGGTGGTCGGCGAAGAAACCGATGGCGCGCTGGATATGCCGCCCCCGCCCGATAAATTGCCCGATACGCTGGACGCAGCGCTGGGTGATGTGGAAAACAACCCTGAACTGCGCTCAGCGCGCTTTGTAGAAGTTGCCGCCCGTGCCCAGATCGGCGTCGTACGCAGCGGCCTGCTACCGGATTTATCGCTGCGCGGGGCCGTGCGCCGGCAGGACGAGGCCGACCAGAAACATTTCGAACGCGACACCGCCGAAGTGCTGGTGCAATTATCCGTACCGATTTACGAGGGTGGCATATCAGCCGCGCAAACCCGCGAAGCCAAGCATATCGCCAGCCAGCGGCAGCTTGAGCTGGAACAGGCCACCCGCGCCGCCACCGACGCAGTACGCGCCGCCTGGGAGGGGCTGATCAGTTCACGCGCCCGCATTACCTCGATCCGCGAAAATGTTACGGCGGCAGAACTTGCCCTGGTCAGCGTCACCGAAGAAGCCAAGGTCGGCGCGCGCACCGTGCTGGACCGGTTGAACGCCCAGCAGGAACTGCTCGACGCCAGCGTCGCACTGCTGCGCGCCCAGCGTGATGAATTTATCGCCAGCAATGATCTGCTGACCGCCATCGGCAAAATGACCGCCATCAACCTTGAACTGCCCGTGGAACATTACGATCCCGTGGCAAATTACGCCGATACCCGTGGCCGCTTCTTCGGCACCGGCATTTCCCCCATCGAAAATCCTGCGCCCGAAGTGAAATAGCTTATTGGCGGCATCGGCAGCCCGCCTGTGCGTAAACGATTTCACACTTGACACCCCCCGGCAACCATCCGGTAGACTTACCCGATGGGGGCGAGGTGGGGGCAAACGCGGATGGGATTCGAAGATGCGGCCCGTTTTATGGGCATCGGCCTTATCGCATGGCTATCACTATTGGCTGTGCTGATTGCATACAGAATGCTGACCGGCGCCATATGGACGCGCGGAATTTTAAGTAACGCCCAAGAAGACGGAACAAGCCATATAGATATGGAGCGTTTGCAGCTTCTGATCATTTTCCTTGTCAGTGTCGCTTTCTATATCAAGACGGGTCTGGCGGCGCTTGGGCAACCCGGGACGCTCACCATTATGCCCGAACCGCCGGAGCTGTTCCCTGAATTGCTGCTGGCAAGCAACGCCATCTATCTGGCCGGAAAATATGGCCGGAAAATACAAAAAGGAGATACGCCATGACGCCGGTCAATATTGCCCTGTGGGGATTTATACTGCTTGGCAGCATCATACTTGGCTTTGCAGCGATTGTGCTGTGGAAGATTGGCTCCGGCGAAATTGATATAACCCGTCTGATCAGTGAGCCCGCTACTGACCCCAATAATGCGGGTGAAAATCAAAAGGGCAGCCTGTCGCGATTTCAGTTCCTGATCTTTACCTTCGTCATTGCGGGCCTGTACACCATCCTGTGCATTGAAAGCGGAACCCTGATCGAAATTCCGGATAGCGTGTTGCTGTTACTGGGCATCAGCGGCGGCAGCTTTCTTGTTTCCAAAGGCATCAGCGCCAATAAATGAGCTTCTGGAGTGGATCTGTAAAATGCAGCGTATACTGATCATTATTGCATTAATCGCCTTCGCCACACCGTCAATGGCTGCGGACCCCACGGATATCACCCCGTGCGAAAGCATGTTTGCAGACACCGGCATGCCATCCTATCGCGGGGATTTTGACGAAGATCATCATAGTTTGCGCTGCCGCCTGGGCTATGTGCTTTCGCATAATAACGAAACCCGCATTCCTGACTGGGTGTTGCAGGAATTGCCCGACGGTCAGATATCCGGCGCGGCAAAGCGCAAAGACAATTTCAAAGCGGACGACAGCCTGCCCCCGGAAACCCGTGCAGAAAAAAGCGACTATAAGGGCAGCGGCTTTGATCAGGGCCATCAGGCGCCCGCCGCTGACTTCAAATCAAGCCAGGAGATGACGGATGAGAGTTTTTTACTCTCGAACATGGCCCCGCAAGTCGGCCTGAGTTTCAACCGTGGAATATGGGCGCATCTGGAAGAGCAGGTGCGCGACTGGCTTGACACCCGCAGCCGCCTGATCGTCATTACCGGCCCGGTCTATGACGCGCCAGATCTGAACGTGCCGAAAGTGCCTGCCATTCCAAAACCCGGCGCCGGGCAGGCGGAACCTGAACGGGTTGCCGTTCCTGCCGCCTTCTACAAAATCGTCTATGATCCGGAAATCGGGCGCGCTATTGCATTCCTGATGCCGAACAAGAAATTGCCGAAACGCAAACCAGCAGAATTTCTTGCCTCCATCGCAGATATAGAAGAGCGCACCGGGCTGGACTTCTTCACCACGCTGACCAAACGCCGCCAGCGCACCCTTGAAAGCAACGTCTCGCCCATGTGGGAGCATTAACGCACAACTCTGGCTATAACACAGCCATTTAGACTATACTGCCCGCCATGTCATCTATCACCCATGAACCCCAAGCGCCAATGAGCGGCGCGGAGATGGCGGCCTTTGTGCCGCATCGTCCCGCGCGCCCGGACAAATCCGAAGGCGGCGTCCGCTTCAAACTGGTTTCGGATTTTCAACCGGCGGGCGATCAACCACAGGCGATTGCGGCTTTGGTCGCCGGTGTCAATGAAGGCGAGCATGATCAGGTGCTGCTGGGTGTCACCGGATCGGGCAAGACCTTTACGGTGGCCAAGGTGATAGAAGCGGTGCAGCGCCCTGCCCTGATCCTTGCCCCCAACAAGACGCTAGCCGCGCAGCTTTACGGCGAATTCAAAAGTTTTTTCCCGGACAATGCGGTGGAATATTTCGTATCCTATTATGATTATTATCAGCCCGAGGCCTATGTGCCGCGCACCGACACCTATATCGAGAAAGAATCGTCCGTAAACGAACAGATTGACCGGATGCGACATTCCGCTACGCGCGCGCTGCTGGAGCGTGACGATGTGATCATCGTCGCCAGCGTGTCGTGCATTTATGGTATCGGCTCGGTCGAAACCTATGCGGGCATGACGGTTTCCGTAAAGGTCGGCGACCGCATCGAGCGTAATCAGTTACTGCGCGATCTGGTGGCGCTGCAATACCGCCGTAATGACGCGGCGTTCGCGCGCGGCACATTCCGGGTGCGTGGCGATGTGGTGGAACTGCATCCCGTCCATCTGGAGGATCGCGCCTGGCGGATTTCATTCTTTGGCGACGAGATTGAGGCGATCACCGAATTCGATCCGCTGACCGGCCACAAAACCGGCGAACTGGATCGTTTCAAAGCCTATCCCAACAGCCATTATGTGACGCCGCGCCCCGCGCTCAGCCAGGCGCTGGAGCGCATCAGGGATGAATTGCAGCATACATTGGCGCGCTTCAACGCCGAGGGAAAACTGCTGGAGGCGCAGCGCATCGAGCAGCGCACCAATTTCGATCTGGAAATGATCGCCGCCACCGGATCCTGCGCGGGCATTGAAAATTATTCGCGCTTTCTGACCGGGCGCAACCCGGGCGAGCCGCCGCCGACGCTGTTTGAATATCTACCGGAAAACGCGCTGCTGTTCACCGATGAAAGCCATGTCAGCGTGCCGCAACTGGGTGGCATGTACCGGGGCGACTATAAGCGCAAGGCGACGCTCGCGGAATATGGCTTTCGCCTGCCGTCGTGCGTTGACAACCGGCCGCTGAAATTCGAGGAGTGGGACGCCATGCGCCCGCAAACCGTTTATGTATCGGCAACGCCCGGCCCGCGTGAGCTGGAGCGCACCCAGGGCGTGTTTGTCGAACAGGTCATCCGTCCCACCGGCCTGATTGATCCGATCTGTGAAATCCGCCCGGTCAAAACCCAGGTCGATGATCTGGTCGCCGAATGCAAACTCGCCGCCGCAAAGGCGCAGCGCGTGCTGGTGACGACGCTGACCAAGCGCATGTCCGAGGACCTGACCGAATATATGCACGAACAGGGCATCCGCGTGCGCTATATGCATTCCGACATTGAAACGCTGGAGCGTATTGAGATTATCCGCGATCTGCGGCTGGGCGCGTTTGACGTGCTGATCGGCATCAATCTGCTGCGCGAGGGGTTGGACATTCCCGAATGCGCGCTGGTGGCGATACTGGATGCCGACAAGGAAGGATTTTTACGTTCGGAAACCTCACTCGTCCAGACCATTGGCCGCGCCGCGCGCAACGTGGATGGCCGGGTTATTCTGTATGCAGATAAAATCACCGGCAGCATGGAACGCGCGCTGGGTGAAACAAATCGCCGCCGCAGCAAACAGCAGGCCTATAACACTGAGCATGGCATCACCCCGGAAAGCATCCGCAAAAACATCGGCGATATTCTGGCCAGCGTCTATGAGCGCGACCATTTCAATATTGCCACCGGCGCCGACGATGTGGCGCACCTGATCGGCGGCAATCTGAAGACGCATCTGGCCGAACTGGAGCGTCAGATGCGCGCCGCCGCAGGCGATCTGGAATTTGAGGAGGCCGCCCGCCTGCGCGATGAAATCCACCGCCTGCAGGCGGTTGAACTGGCCGTGGCGGATGATCCGCTGGCGCGTCAATCCGCCATTGACGGCGCTGTTTCGGACAGCGCGCATCCAAAGGCCCGCGCCCGCTCCACCGGCGGCAAGCCGGGGACGCGGAAAACGAAATATAAGCGGAAATGACGATTCTTATCAGGGTGGTAAATGGAAATAGACGAGGAGATACGAAAGATTAGAAATAGACTCCGACTTTACAGCGGGCAGTCTATTGTTGCTCAAGCATTACGCGTACTTCATTGCCAGTTTCCCAGCCCGCTCGAAGACCTAAAAGCGGCGCCCTGGCTCACCATGCTTATTGTGAAATGGGCGGTGCAGGACAAATTAGTTTTTCAATCGATTGGAGAAGTCATTACTTCTCAAGAATTTGATGCTTTGCGCAATTTGCTCTGGAACATTCAAGGGAAAATCTCAAAAAGCGAAAACACACCAAACATCCATGCGATGCTACGAACCATGCTTCACCCCCAGGTTCAGTTTCAACGGAGAGAGACCTGGGGGTTTCTGAGGTGGCCTGCATTGATCGCACAACTTGATATGAGCCATCCAAATCGCACTCAGTTTGAAAACACATTCTTGATTTCACCCGAGACGTATATGGACTTGAGTTTTGCGGTCTATACTCAGGTTATAAATGGAAAAAAGACATTACCGCCAGATTACTTTGCTTCTATCGAGGGGTACTATGGTAATAGCATCTCTACCTTCTTGGAACTTTTTGTGCGTGATTTTTCATCTCTTAGACGGGAACTTCGAGAGAACGTCAAACGCCCAATGCGAGGAAGGATAGAATTTTTTGAATTTCCCTACCTTCAGCGATTTCCCATCTTTCGCACACCCGACGGAGTTCTGAATTTTTGGCATCGCAGCGTTTTTGCACGCGGCATGGAGGATGCAGTACACCTTCGCTTGTCAAATCTTGGCGCTAGCTACACAGAACCTTTCAGTCAAATTTTCGAAGGCTACGTCTTAGGTCTTCTAAATGATAATAAGATTCTATTCTTTGGGGAAGATGAGATCCGGAAAACTTTCAGCAGGAGAGACTCCACAGTCGAAGCAATTATTGATTGTGACGACTGCAATATCTTTATCGAAGCAAAAATGAGTTTATTCTGGGATGATGTACTGCTTGATGACGACCCCCAGCAGGTTTTCAATAAAACAGAAAACGTGAGGAAAGCCATTCAACAGGGATGGCAGGCAAGTGATTTACTTCGTAGTGGACGGGGACAACTTGGTGCGTGCGCAAACAAGGTGCAGGATTTTCTCCTGGTTGTCACCAGTCGGCAGCTAAATATAAGCGGTGGGAATATGCTCAATAATATATACCCAGAAGGATCCTTTGAAGAGGTCCTTCCTTTTAATAAGAGACGATATCTGCCGCCAGAAAATATCTTCGTTCTTTCGATCGAGGACTTTGAGCGGCTAGCCGGCTGCCACCGGCTGGGAGAAGTTGAACTAGCTCCCCTTCTCAAGAAGGCGGCTATGGCCAATAACGATCCGATAACCTCTAAGATGTTTTTTTCAGATTTCCTCCAGGAATATCGAATGCATGAGCGGAGCATACCTCGTCTGATTCAGCTAGCCAGGGATGAAGCAACAGCAAGGTTATCTAGCGCGCTAGAGCAAGATGAGATTTGATTGAATCGCTTTTAGCCCCCCACCCCGGCCCTCCCCACGAGGGGGAGGGAGAAGAAGAGTAGAATAGAGGGAAATCCCCTCCCCTCCTTGCCCCATGGCTGTAGCGAAGAGGGGGATGGGCTGTTGCGGTTGACATTTTGTTTCGCGTCCAGCGCCCCCTCTCCCCCTTGTGGGAGAGGGTCGGGGTGAGGGGGAAGAAGCCAGACCATCACGCGTTAGGAAAATGGACGGGCGGCGCACCAGCCTGTATGATCCGCACCCATGACACCCATGACAGCACCACATCATAAATCCGCCCTCGTCACCGGCGCATCGCGGCGTATCGGGCGGGCCATTGCGCTGGGGCTGGCTGCCGATGGGTGGCGGGTGGCGGTGCATTATGGCGGTTCCGCCAAAGATGCGGAAGCGACAGTGGCGGATATTCGGGAGGCGGGCGGCGAGGCGATTGCGGTGCAGGCCGATCTGGCGGACGCGGCGGCGCTTGATGCGCTGATTCCGAAGGCGACGGCGTCGCTTGGCCCGCTAAGCTGCCTCATTAACAACGCCTCGGTGTTTGAGAACGACCGGGTGGCGGATTTCACCCGCGCTTCCATGACGCATACGCTGGGCGTTAATCTGCTGGCCCCGGCGCTGCTGACACAGGCGTTCGCCAGGCAGCTTCCCAAAGGCGCGCCGGGTAATGTGATCAATATTCTGGATCAGCGGGTATGGCGGCTGACACCGCGCTATATTTCCTATACGCTTAGCAAAAGCGCGTTGTGGACGCTGACACAGACCATGGCCATGGCGTTGGCCCCGGCGATACGTATCAATGCCATTGGCCCCGGTCCGACATTGCCGAATGACACCCAGGATTCGGCGCAGTTCGCCCGCCAGGCGGGATCAACCATTCTGGAGCGTGGCGCAGGGCTGGACGAAATCACGGCGGCGGTGCGGTTTATTCTGTCTTCGCCCTCCATGACCGGGCAAATGATTGCGCTGGATGGTGGCCAGCACCTGGCCTGGGAAACGCCCGATATTGCGGGCATGGAGGATTAGGCGGCAAAAGACGCAGATAGAACCTACCGGTGAGGGCGCAGGCCGGGTTGTGCATCTGCCCGCTACGCCAGCGCGTGAGCGCGGCGAGAAGCTGGCGGATGCGGCCAGCAAGGTGCGCCATGTGTTTATCCGCGATCTGCTGCTGGATGCGCATATTGGCGTGCATAAGCATGAAAAGGGCCGCCGCCAGCGGGTGCGTATCAATATCGACCTGACGGTGCTGGAAACGGCGCCGGATTCCGGTGATGATCTGGCCAATGTGGTGTGTTACGAAGATATTGTCGAAAAGGTGAAAACCCTGATCGAAGCCGAGCATATCAACCTGGCCGAAACCATGGCCGAACGCATTGCCGGGCGCTGTCTGGAAGACGCCCGCATCGTGGTGGCGCGCATCCGGGTGGAGAAGCTGACCGTGATCGCAGAGGCCGCCAGCGTGGGTGTGGAAATCGAACGCAGCAAACCGGGATTTCGTTAAAACATCTGAATTAATCATTTGCCCTATTGACTCGCGAAGGCCTCTGGACTAGCCCCCCCGGAAAAGTTTGTTCACAGAATGAAAAAACATGACAATTGCTAAGGTTTTATGACGCTTTCGTATAAAAATGACAAAATCACTCCGATGTCGGATTAAATTGTTTATTAGTATCAGATAGTTAGGGTGGTGACTAAAAATTAGGCAGTTTAAGGAAGTCTTAGGGTTTCTGCGTGACTCCGGCCCGTTTGAATAGTTTTCACACATGTTTATCCACAGCTTGCGTGGATAGTAAACTCTACCCTTCTGGTTACGGCTCTGACCTCATTCATGCAGGAAAATTCTCCCAATTCAGACGCCGAAAAAGGTCCAAAAACGGGCCCGGAGGTGATCTACGCCTATCTGCGGCAACTGCCCCACAGTCCGGGCGTGTACCGCATGCTGGGCACCCGGGGTGACGTGCTGTATGTCGGCAAGGCGCGCAGCCTGAGAAACCGGGTTTCCAGCTATACCAAGCTGACCGGGCAGACGGTGCGCATCGGCCGCATGATCCAGGCCACCGCTTCGATGGAATTTATCACCACCGAGACGGAAACCGAGGCGCTGCTGCTGGAAGCCAATCTGATCAAGCGGTTGAAGCCCTATTACAATGTGCTGCTGCGCGATGATAAAAGCTTTCCCTATATTCTGATCACTGGCGGTCATGATTTTCCGCAACTGGACAAGCATCGCGGCGCGCGCAGCCGGGCGGGCGAATATTTCGGGCCGTTCGCCAATGCAGGCGCGGTTAGCCGAACCCTTAACACCATGCAAAAGGCGTTTTTGCTGCGTTCGTGCACCGATGCGGTGTTTGCCAACCGTACCCGGCCCTGTCTGCTGCATCAAATCAAGCGGTGCAGCGCGCCCTGTGTCGGCTTTATCGATGGCCCCGCCTATACCGGGCTGGTCGCGCAGGCGCGGGATTTTCTGGCGGGCGGAGGGGCAGAGGTGCGCGCCGGATTAACGGCTGCGATGGAGCAGGCGTCCGAGGCGCTGGATTTTGAACGCGCCGCCACGTTTCGCGACCGCATCCGCGCGATGAGCGCGGTTCAGGCGCATCAGGGCATTAATCCGCAAACCCTGCTGGAGGCCGATGTATTCGCGGCGCATCAGGAGGGCGGGCAAACCTGTATTCAGGTGTTCTTTTTCCGGGCCGGGCAAAACTGGGGCAACCGCGCCTATTTTCCACGCGCCGATAAATCACTGAGCGCGGCTGAAATACTGGGGCCGTTCATCGTGCAGTTTTACGACAATAAGCCATCGCCAAATCTGATTTTACTGTCGCATGCGGTGGAAGGCATGCCGCTGATTTGCGACGCGCTGACGCTGCGATCGGAACGTCGGGTTGAGATCGCCGTTCCAAAACGCGGCGAGAAATTCGAGATGGTGCAGCATGCCCTTAAAAACGCGCATGAGGCCCTGGATCGCAGACTTGCCGAATCCGCCTCGCAAACAAAACTTCTACAGGATGTGGCGACCACATTTGGCCTGGACGCGCCACCGCAGCGCATCGAAGTCTATGACAATAGTCATATTCAGGGTAGTAACGCGGTGGGTGGGATGATTGTTGCCGGGCCGCTGGGGTTCGAGAAAGGCCAATACCGCAAATTCAACATGCGCAATGAAGAACTGACCCCCGGCGATGATTACGCCATGCTGCGCGAGGTGTTGACGCGGCGCTTTCAACGGCTGTTGCGCGAAGGCCCGCGCGAAGAGAATGGCGCGTGGCCGGGTCTGGTGCTGATTGATGGCGGGGCCGGGCAACTTTCCATCGCCGTAGAGGTGCTGCGCGAGCTGGACATTACCACCGTGCCGCTGGTGGCGATTTCCAAGGGGCCGGACCGCAATGCCGGGCGTGAACAGTTTCACGTGCCGGGCCAGCCGGTGCGCAGCCTGGAACCGCGCGATCCGGTGCTGTATTTCCTGCAACGGCTGCGGGACGAGGCGCACCGTTTTGCCATCGGCGCACACCGCAACGCCCGCGCACGGGCCGCGACCGCTTCGCCGCTGGACGAAATGACGGGCATCGGGCCTCGGCGCAAGCGCGCCCTGCTTAATCATTTTGGCTCGGCCCGCGCGGTTTCCCAGGCGGGGCTAAGCGATCTGGAAGCCGTGCCGGGCATCAGTACGGCCATGGCCAAACAAATTTACGCGCATTTCCATGATGGATAGGCTGATCACAACGCCTTGTGTATGATAGTGACCTCTGCAACCTTCAGGATTCGCCCGATGCCCCGCAATCTGCCCAATATTCTGACCTATTGGCGTATTGCGCTGATACCGGTGCTGGTGGTGACATTTTATTTTCCGGGCGACTTTGCCGACTGGCTGGCGCTGGGAATTTTTGTCGTTGCGGGGGTGACGGATTTTTTTGATGGCTATCTGGCGCGATCGATGCAGCAGCAGTCGGCGCTTGGCGCCATGCTGGACCCGATTGCCGACAAGCTACTGGTGGGTGCGGCCATTGTCATGCTGGTCTATTCCAGGCGCATTGACGGGCTGAATGTTGTTTCGGCGGTGATCATTCTGTGCCGGGAAATTCTGGTGTCGGGTTTGCGCGAATTTCTGGCGGGCTTGAAGGTCAGCGTTCCGGTTTCACGATTGGCCAAATGGAAAACCGCCGGGCAAATGATTGCGCTTGGATTTTTGCTGGCGGGCGATGCCGGAGACAAAGCCGTATGGATGAACCATGAAATCGGCATTACCGGCCTGTGGATCGCGGCTATCCTGACACTGTATACAGGCTATGACTATCTGCGCGCCGGGTTGCGCCACGCCAGCGGTCCGGTTATCGGGCGCGTCCCATGAAGCTGTTATATTTTGCCTGGGTGCGCCAACGCATTGGCATCGCATCGGAAGACATTACGCCGCCAGACGGCGTAACCAATGTCACCGCGCTGATCGCATGGTTGCGCACACGCGGGCCAGGCTATGCGCGCGCGTTCGCTGATCTGGAGGCGCTGCGGGTGGCCGTCAATCAGGAACATGCAGGCTTTGACGCGGCCATAAAACAGGGCGATGAAGTGGCCTTCTTCCCACCCGTGACCGGGGGATAAGATGATAAAAGTGCAGCAGCAGGATTTTGATCTGGCCGCCGAAATCACCGCGCTGACCCGTGGCAAAACCGATATTGGCGGCGTGGTCAGCTTTACCGGCCTGGTGCGCGATGTGTCCGATGGGGCGCGCGTCGCCACCATGACGCTGGAACATTATCCCGGCATGACCGAAAAGCAACTGGCCGCGATCGAGGCCGAGGCCAATGCGCGCTGGCCGCTCAGCGCCTCGCTGATCATTCACCGCTATGGGCGGCTGATGCCCGGCGAACAGATCATGGCGGTCGTCACCGCCTCGGCGCACCGGCAGGCGGCGTTCGAGGCGGCCGAATTCCTGGTCGACTGGCTGAAAACCAAAGCGCCCTTCTGGAAACTGGAAAGCGACGGCACGGACGAGACATGGGTTGCGGCCCGCGACAGCGACGATACGGCGGCGGAGCGGTGGAAGGGGTGAGCAGGTATTTTTTACATTACGAATAGGTGATTTATTTTGCGCTTACTGGCCATTTCCGGCAGTCTGAGAGACAAATCCTCCAACACATCTGCGTTGCAGGCGGCAGTGATCCTGGCGCCACCCGAAGTTGAAGTTGTTCTTTATACGGATTTGGGGAAGCTTCCGCATTTTAATCCGGACCTGGATACGGATAGACCCCCGGAATATGTCAGCGCACTGCGTCAGAAAATCGCGTGCTGTGACGGGCTTATAATTTGCTCTCCGGAATATGCGCATGGCATTGCAGGCACCATGAAGAACGCACTTGACTGGCTTGTGAGCAGTGTTGAATTTCCGCAAAAGCCGGTGGCGCTGATCAATACGTCACAGCGTGCAGTCCATTCTGAGGCACAGTTACGCGAAATCCTGAAAACCATGTCGGCACGTGTGGTTGACGAAGCCTCTATCACACTCCCGCTTTTGGGCCAGAAGCTGGACGCTGCCTCAATCACAGCGCATCCAGATTTTTCTGTCCAACTTCAATCAGCCCTTGCGTATTTTATGGCGGCAATCCGGGCGAGAGCGACGACAGACAATTAGTTGCCCGCGTAGTTGCCCGCGACATGGGAGGTAGGATGAGGCTACCCCTACTTCGCCCTAATCAGCTTATCGTAATCCCCCATCAACGTCTGCGTGATCTGACCGGGCGTAAACCTATGCGGGCCGATTTCTGACACCGGGGTTACTTCCGCCGCCGTGCCGGTGATGAAGCATTGCTCGAATGTGCTCATTTCTTCGGGCTGGATGGCGCGTTCGATGATGTCGATCTGGCGGGTTTTGGCCAGGCTGATCACGCTTTGGCGGGTGATGCCGTCCAGGAAACAATCGGGTTTGGGCGTATGCAGTTTGCCGTCCTTGACGAAGAAAATATTGGCGCCCGTCGCTTCGGCCACCAGGCCGCGATAATCATACATCAGCGCATCGGCATAGCCTTTGGATTCCGCCTCATGTTTGGACAGGGTGCAGATCATGTACAGACCCGCCGCCTTGGCAAAACACGGAATAGTTTCGGGCGAGGGGCGCCGCCAGCGCGAAATATCCATGCGAATGCCGCGCGCGCGTTCGGCCGGATCGAAATAGGACGGCCATTCCCACACGGCGACGGCGACATTGATGCGTCCGGCCTGTGCCGACACGCCCATCATTTCACTGCCGCGCCACGCAATCGGGCGCACATAGGCATCGGTAAATCCCTGCGCCTTGACGGTTTCAATGCAGGCGGCATTGATCTGATCCTGCGTATACGGAATTTTGAAATCAAGATATTCGGCGGACTTGAACAGACGCTCGGTATGCTCCTTTAATTTGAAGATTGTACCGCTATAAACCCGCTCGCCTTCGAACACGCTGTCGGCATAATGCAGGGCATGGGTCAGCACATGGATCTTGGCGTCGCGCCAGGGCACAAGCTTGCCGTTAAGCCAGATCACGCCGTCACGATCATCAAAAGAGGCAGTAGACATCGTCATATTTCCGCAATTTAGAGGATTGGTGTAAGTTACAGTCCAAACTAACCTTAGCTGGAGCAGCTATTACCCAATACGGGGCTAAAACAAGTGATTTTCAGGCGTTACGAACGATTATGTCGCAAAACCATGCATAGTTGTAACAAACTTCACGAAATATGTCAATATGGCTGACATAAATATTTTATCGTCCAATGCGGGACCGGGGAGTGCCAGCGAATCGGCCAAAATTGGCGAGGCCATCGAATTGTTGTTTTTTGCCTATCGCGATTTTACCAGTGATCCCGATGTCATACTGGCGCATTCTGATTATGGCCGTGCGCATCACCGGATATTGCATTTCGTGGGGGCCTATCCCGGCATTAATGTTGCGCAATTACTCAGCATACTGCGCATCACCAAACAGAGTCTGGGACGGGTGCTGAAACAATTACTCAAACAGGGATTTGTCGAGCAGCGCCCCGGCAACCATGACCGACGTCAGCGCCTGCTGTTTCTGACCGATAAAGGCAAGGCGTTCGAGGCGCGGCTTTCCACACCCCAGCAGGAACGGGTACGGCGCGCCTTTACGGCGGCAGGGCCCGATGCGGTTGCTGGCTATCTACAGGTGCTGGAACATCTGATTAATGAATCGGAACGTAAAGTTATTCTTGATGCGATCAAGCGTGGATAATTGCGAATGAGTGATGCGCGTTTTGAATCAGAAACCAGCGCGCCCCATATTCTGGTGGTGGATGACGACACCCGCCTGCGCAAACTTTTGCAAAAGTTTCTGATGGAGCATGGCTACCGGGTGACGCTTGCCGCCAGTGCGGCGGAGGCGCGCGCGCGCATGGATGGGCTGGCGTTTGATCTGACCGTACTGGACGTGATGATGCCGGGGGAAAGCGGGTTGGAACTGACGCAGTTTTTGCGCGGGCGCACCGAAATGCCGGTGCTGCTGTTGTCTGCGCGATCCGAAACCAATGCGCGGATTGCCGGGCTGGAGGCTGGCGCGGATGATTACCTGGGCAAGCCATTTGAGCCAAAAGAGCTTTTGCTGCGCATCCAGGCATTGCTGCGGCGCGCGGCAACAGCGACAGAGCCGCCGCTTCGCACCATCCGGCTGGGTGAATGGGAAGCCGATCTGGAGCGCGGCGATCTGCGCAACGGCGATATGCTGATCCGGCTTGCGCCGGGTGAGCTGAGCCTTTTACGTCTGTTGGCCGCCAATCCCGGTGTGCCGGTTAGCCGCACCGAACTTTCCGAACAAACCGGCGCCGCCCAGGAGCGCACAGTGGATGTGCAGATTACGCGGTTGCGACGCAAGTTTGAACTGGACCCGCGCGCGCCCCGTCATCTGCAAACTGTGCGCGGACAAGGATATGTGCTTTGGCCGGATTAACTGATCTATGGCCATTAAAAAACCTTTTGCCGAAAGGGCTGTTTGGCCGATCGCTGCTGATCGTGGTGGCGCCCGTAATTATATTACAGGCCATTGTCACCTATATTTTCTTTGAGCGGCACTGGGACACGGTTACACGGCGGCTGTCCCGCGCCGTGGTGGGAGAGGTCGCGATGCTGACCGAAACCTACGGTCGGCCGCTTGATGCAGCGACCATGCAGATCGTGAATGCGCAGGCAGCGCGAACCTTTCAACTGGAAGTGGCTTTTCTGCCGGGTGAAAAACTGCCCGACCCGACAACCGATGAGTCCCTGTTTTCTTCCATGGTGACGCTGAGCGATGAGCTTGCAAAACAGATTACGCAAAAATTCTGGATTGATACCCATCGATATGGCGATTATCTGGATCTGCGTGTGCAACTCGATCATGGCGTGTTGCGCATTCTGACGCCGCGCAACCGGGTCACGTCGCAAACCGCGCATATATTTATTTTATGGATGTTCGGCACTTCACTGGTGCTGCTGACGGTCGCTGTAATCTTTCTGCGCAATCAGGTTCGCCCGATTGCACTGCTGGCAGAAGCGGCGGAAGAATTTGGCAAAGGCCGCGAAGTGCCCGATTTCAAGGCGACCGGCGCGACTGAGGTTCGCCAGGCGGCCGCAGCCTTTCTGGAAATGCGCGACCGTATTGGACGCCAGATTGCCCAACGCACCTTTATGCTGGCGGGCGTCAGCCATGATCTTCGCACCCCATTAACGCGAATGAATTTACAACTCGCCATGCTTCCTGAAAGCGACGAGATTGAGGCGCTGCGCGCGGACATTCGTGAAATGCAATATATGCTGGATGAATATCTGGCCTTTGCTGGCGGTCAGGCGGGCGAAGCGGAAATCCAAACGGATATTGGTCAGCTTATCGAAGAAATCGTCGCCGAATACACCAGACGCGGTACACAGATCAATATCACATCGGAGCCGGATTTGTTTTTGCCACTGCGGCGCGGAAGCTTCAAACGCTGCATTGTAAATCTGGTCGAGAATGCGCATTCCCACGGCAAACATGTCGAAATCCACGCGGCCAGAACCGGCGACCATATCGAAATTGCCATTGAAGATGATGGCCCCGGCCTGCCCCCGGATAAATACGAAGACGCATTTGTACCGTTTCAGCGCTTTGACGATAGCCGTAATCCGGATCGCGCAGGGGTGGGGCTTGGGCTTGCGATTGCCCGCGACATCGCGCGCAGTCACGGCGGCGATATAAGTCTGGGGCGTTGCAGAACCGGTGGTTTGCGCGCCACTATCCGCATACCCGTATAAAATGCTATGTTTGACGCCGACTCAACAAATGTGAAGTATCGTGAGCGATAACAACAAAAAAACTGGCGTGACGCAGGAGGATTCCAGCGTAAACCAATCTGCTGTTGCGCTGATGCGCCGGCTGATCACGGATCATATGCGACCACATATGTGGCGTATTCTTGCCGCCATTTCGTTGATGGCTATCGTCGCGGCATCAACCGCCATGACGGCGCAATTGCTGGACCCGGCTATAAAATATCTGTTCATAGATAAAAACCCGAACATGCTGATACTGATACCGCTGGCGGTGTTTGGCGTCATGGTCATAAAAGCAGGCGCGAGTTTTGGTGAAAATATTCTAATGAATTTTGTTGGACAGCGTATTATTTCTGACATTCAGATCGGCATGTTTGAACATCTGATGAAGGCCGATACCGGTTGGCTGCGGCGATATCACAGCGGCAAGATTATCGCGCATTTTCTCAATGACGCGGTATTGATGCGCGAAGCGGTTAGCCGTTCGATCACCGGGCTTGGCAAGGATTTTCTGACCCTCATTATGCTTCTGGGGGTGATGGTGTATCAGGATCCGGTAATGACGGGCATCGCAATTTTCATCCTGCCCGTTGTGGTTGGATTTGTCCGGCAGTTGTCGCGGCTGATGCGCAAATCCGTAAATCGCGGCATGGTGGAAACCGGCAATCTTTCCACACTGCTTTCCGAAACGCTGGCGGGCAGCCGTGTTGTGAAAGCCTATGGCCAGGAAAGTCATGAAGTCCGGCGCGTCACTCAATCTATTAACCGGCGCATGGATTTTATTATGCGCGGGGTGCGCGCACGATCTGCCGCTGCGCCGATTACCGAAGTGCTGACCGGCCTTGCGATTGCCGCCGCGATTTATTATTCGGGCGTCCGCGCGCTTTCGGGAAATATGGAAATCAACCATTTTGCGGCTTTTCTGGGCGCCATGATGCTGGCTTATCAGCCGCTGAAAAGTCTTGCGACCCTTAGCACGGCCTTGCAGGAAGGGCTTGCTGCGGCCGCGCGCAGTTTTTCGGTTATGGATATAAAACCCTCGATCCATGATGGACCTGATGCAACCTCTCTGAACGTGCAGCGGGGCCGCATAAAATTTGAAAATGTTCATTTTTCCTATGATGAAGATGAGGAGGCGCTGCGCGGCATTGATCTCGAAATAGCGCCCGGACAGACTATCGCGCTGGTTGGGCCCAGTGGCGCTGGCAAAAGCACGATGCTCAATCTGATCCCGCGTTTTTATGATGTTACATCGGGGCGGCTGACCATCGATGGCGCTGATGTGCGTGATGTGACGATGGCGTCATTGCGCAAGGCCATCGCGCTGGTGACACAGGAGCCATTTCTGTTTGACGATACCGTGCGCGCGAATATCGCCTATGGGCGGCCAGAAGCGGATAGCGCAGAAATTGAAGCTGCGGCGCGCGCGGCAGATGCGCACGAGTTTATCATGGCGTTACCGCAAGGTTATCTTACCATTGTTGGCGAGGCCGGTATGCGATTGTCCGGCGGGCAACGCCAACGGTTGGCCATTGCGCGCGCCATGCTGAAAAACGCGCCGATATTATTGCTGGACGAAGCGACATCATCGCTGGACACGGATTCTGAACGTCAGGTGCAGGGCGCGCTGGCCAAATTGATGCAGGGGCGCACTTCACTGGTGATTGCGCACCGTCTTTCGACCATCATGGATGCCGATTGCATTCATGTGATTGTAGATGGACGCATTGTCGAATCCGGAAAACACCAACAGTTGCTTGCCAAAAATGGCATATATGCCGGCCTGTGTCGCAGCCAGTTTACGGACATGGATGCACATGATGAAACGCCCAGGACGGCAATATCCGCCATATGAAGCCGTCCGCGCAATTGTTTCATAAGCGTTTTTTCCGAATCATCGTATGCTGGCTTGTTGCCATGTTTATCCGTCTGGTTTGGATGTCGGGTAGATGGCGAACCGTGGGGGCGGAAATACCGTCAGCATTTTGGGACAGCAATCAGCCATTTATTCTGGCCTTTTGGCATGGACGCTTGATGATGATGCCCTATTGCTGGCGTCCGGAAAAAGGGATGAACATGCTAATTTCACAGCATCGTGACGGCGAACTTATTGCGCGCACAATCGGCCATTTTGGTTTGGGTTCGATACGTGGATCAAGCGCCAAACCCGGCAAGCAGGATAAAGGCGGCGGTGGGGCGCTGCGCGCGATGATCAAACAATTGTCACGCAATGAATATGTTGGCATCACGCCCGATGGGCCGCGCGGCCCGCGCCAGCGTGTGGGCGATGGCATACTTTCCGTCGCACGACTTTCCGGCGTCCCCATAATTCCCGTCAGCTTTGCAACAAAGCGACGCATTCACACCAGAAGCTGGGACCGGTTTTTAATCGCTTTGCCATTTTCCAGTGGCGTATTCGTATGGGGCAAGCCGCATTATGTGCCGCGCGATGCCGATGCGGACATGCAGGAAAAGGCGCGCCTGATGCTGGAACAGGATCTTAATCGCATTACGGCAGAGGCCGATGCGCAATGCGGCCATTCACAGTCCGGGCACGAAGCAGCATGATCCGGCTTTATGGTTTACTGTGCTTTCTATCCGCACCATTTATCTATCTGCTGTTATGGCGACGCAAACGCACAGGCAAGGAAGACCCCGAACGCATCACCGAACGAAGGGGACGAACCAACACCATCCGCCCAGTGGGAAAATTACTGTGGGTTCACGCGGCAAGTATAGGCGAAGGCCTGTCTGCGCTTCCAATGATACAGCAACTGCTCGCCCGCAATTCTGATCTTAATGTGCTGATTACAACGGGAACCGTATCTTCGGCCCGCATATTGGAAAAACAATTACCCGGGCGTGTCACCCATCAGTTTGTTCCATATGATCGCGCGCGATGGGTGCGGCGGTTTCTGGATCATTGGCGGCCAGACGTCGCGGTCTGGATTGAATCTGAACTGTGGCCGAATTTAATGCTGGAAACCGCTGCGCGCTGCATTCCGATGGCGCTGGTCAATGGACGCATGTCGGCGCGCTCCTACCGGCGATGGCGGCTGGGACGGCGCAGCATCGAACACCTGCTGAACTGTTTTCGCGTCATTCTGGCGCATGACGAACAGAGCGCGAAATTTATCCGCAATCTGGGCGCCCTTCATGCCACGCATGTTGGTGATCTGAAACAGGCGGCCGAGGCGTTGCCCGTTGACGAAGCCGAACTGGCCCGGTTTCTGGCCACTATCGGGGATCGACCCGTATGGCTGGCCGCCAGCACGCATGCCGGTGAAGAAGACGCCGTTCAAAAAGTACACGAAAGTTTGCGTGAGCGGTTTCCAGGGCTGCTTAGTATCATTGCGCCGCGCCATGCGGATCGTGGCCTCGCGATTGCCCAACAGATTACCGGCGCAGGTTTGAATGTCGTGCGCCGTTCAACCGGCGAGATGCCTACCCGCGATACGGACATTTATCTTGCCGACACGATGGGCGAGATGGGTTTGATTTACCGCCTGACAATGATTGCCTTTGTTGGTGGCAGCCTGGTTCCACATGGCGGGCAAAATCCGCTGGAACCTGCGCGGCTTGGCAGCGCCATTCTGCACGGGCCGCATATTGATAATTTTACCTCGATATATGCAGATCTGGATGCCGCAGGCGCAGCGCGCCAGATCAATGATGTTTCCCTGCTTGCGGATAATGTCGCGATGCTGTTACGTGACAAACAGACCGCTGCATCGCGTGGACGCGCGGCAAAGGCGCAGGCGCTAAAGGGACGCGACAAGGTGCTGGAACATATCATTGCCGCCATTGAACCATTGTTGCCGGACCGCAAATAATGCGCGCGCCAGAATTCTGGTATCCCTTGACTGGACGAACTGCTGGCCTCCTGCCCTGGCTGCTGGCGCCATTTGCCCTGTGTTACATGTTCGCTGGCTGGTTACGTGCGGCATTTGCACAGCCCTATCGCGCTGCAATTCCCGTTATCTGTGTCGGCAATCTTACCGCTGGCGGTACGGGAAAAACTCCGGTGGCGCTGGCGCTGGCGGCGCGCTTGCTGAATGAGGGCGTAAAAGTACATTTTCTTACGCGCGGATATGGTGGCAATATTGCGGGTCCGGTACGCGTTGAGCCGAACAATCATAACGCGGCGCATGTGGGCGACGAGGCCCTGTTGCTGGTGGGCGTTGCCCCCACCTGGGTGGCGCGCGATCCAAAAGCCGGGGCCAGGGCAGCGATTTCCGCCGGGGCCGAACTGCTGATTTTGGATGATGGGCTTCAGAACCCATATCTGGTCAAGGATTTATCCATTGCGCTGATAGATGCAGAACGTGGTTTTGGAAATGGCTGGGTGATCCCGTCCGGGCCATTGCGCGAACCGGTGGCACGTGGCCTTTCCCGCGCCAGCGCGATCATCACCATCGGCGATGGTGGAAGTTTTTCAGGCTTTGGAAAAACGCAGTTGCGCGCGCACCGGCATATTCTGAGTCCGGATGCCGTAAATGGCAAACGCCTGTATGCGTTTTGTGGTATTGGCGCGCCTCAGCAGTTTTTCGATATGCTGCGAAATGCAGGGGCCGATCTGGCTGGCGCGGTGGCATTCCCGGATCATCATCCGTATACGGATGATGAAATCAATCAGATTATTTTGAATGCGCTGAAACTGGACGCAACCCCCATTACCACAGAAAAAGACCGGGTCCGTCTATCCGCGCAGATGCGCCAGAAAATACCTGCGATTGCGATGGAAATACGTTTTTGCGATGAACCGGCATTGGCGCGCCTGCTTGAGTCTGTGATACACAGGCCCGCATGAAGGCCCCCACCCCATATCGTCGTATGCGCCGCGTCACAGAGGCCGCCATTATGCGCACCCTGCTATCGGGGTTGCGCCTGCTATCCGTGGATCGCGCTTCCGCGATCGGCGGGGCGATTGGGCGCACCATCGGACCGTATCTTGGCGTCACGCGCCACGCGGAGAAAAATCTGCGCGCCTGTTTCAGCCAGATGGATAAAGCGCAAATCACCACGATCATTTCTGACATGTGGGAAAATCTGGGCCGCACCGCATTTGAATATGCGCACCTTGACAGCTTTCGTTTTTATGAAAATGACAGCCCCGTTGAAGTACGAGGCATGGACCATATCGCGCAGGTCGTTGACGCAGGTAAAGGCGCGATTTTTGTCAGCGGCCATTTCGCCAATTGGGAATTGCTGTCTGCGGGTCTGGTGCAGCGTGGACTACCGGTAATGACCGTGTATCGCGCGGCCAGCAATCCGTTGGCGGATGAAATTATCACCGAACTGCGCCGCACAATGGGCACACCGCATCAGGCGCCCAAAGGCCCCGCCGGTGCGCGCATGCTGCTGTCCTGGATGAATGAACGCAAATATGTCGCCATGCTGTCGGACCAGAAAATGAACGATGGCGTCGCCGCAGATTTTCTTGGCCGCCCGGCCATGTGTCCCCCCGCCGCAGCGCAGCTTGCCCGCCGCTTTGGCTGTCCCATTGTGTTCGCCAGCATCCGCCGCACAATTGGGGCGCATTTTATCATAGAGGTGCAGGAACCATTTTACGTTCCCCAAACCAGAGATCGCGCCGCCGATATATTGACGGGCGTCAATGAAATCAATCACCGGCTGGAAATTTTTATTCGCCGCTATCCTGCCCAGTGGCTGTGGCTGCATCGTCGCTGGCCTGACTAAGCGCCATCTCACGTTCAGTTGATGCCAACGCGCTGCAATAGGCCTCCTGACGCACCGGGTTCCAGTAGCGCAGTTCCTCCAGCGGAATGGGCTTGCCGGTGACAGCGCAGATCACAAAACTACCGGGTGACAGAATCTGATAATCCGAAAGATCATAGCGCAGCCGGGCGGGGCCGTTCGATTTGCCTGAAAAACTTTTTTCGTCCATGCGCGTTGTTGACACCTGATGCTATGATTAAAACAAACGACCCTGGTTATCGCTTGCGGGTTTTGGCCCGGCCCTGCCGGTTGCCATTGGGGCGGGCTTTGCCCCGTCGATTGTAGCACTGCGCCGTCCATCCTGAAACTCGATTTCCACCGCCATGCCGGGGGCCGTATCCGCTGCCATGTGCAGCGGTTTGCCCGCCCCATCGCGGACCAGCGCAAAACCGCGCGCCAGCACCCCCTGATGCGACAGCGCGCGCAGCAATTGGCCCAGCCCATCCAGCCTGACGCTGTGATCGCGCAGTAGCCGGCGCTCGCCATCCTGCAAACGGCGTATCGCTTCGCTCAGGCTGCGCTGCCCGCGTTGAATATGGTCATGCACCAATCCCGCGCGTAAGCGCGCCGCAAGCCGCGCCAGCCGGGTTTCGCCTGCGCGTATGTTGGCCAGCAGCGCACGCGGCAAGCGCTCCGCCACCGCATCGAACCGCTGGCGCGGCAGCCCAAGAATTTCGCTCAGTCGCGGCAGGCCGCGCGCCGCACTGATCAGCCGCGCGCGCCGTTCCTCTAACAGGCGCCCCTGCGCGCCCAGCAGGCGGCGTTCGAAATCCAGCACCTGGGCACGCAATTCACTGCGCACCGGCACCGCCATTTCAGCGGCCGCCGTCGGCGTCGGGGCGCGCAGATCGGACGCAAAATCGATCAGCGTGGTATCGGTTTCATGGCCCACCGCGCTGATCAGCGGGATGTCACTGGCCGCCGCCGCGCGCACCACGATCTCTTCGTTGAACGCCCACAGATCTTCGATGCTGCCGCCGCCGCGCGCCACGATAATCACATCCGGGCGCGGCACGGCGCCGCCGGGCGCAAGCCGGTTAAAGCCCTCAATCGCTGCTGCAATCTGCCCCGCCGCCTGTTCGCCCTGCACCAGCACCGGCCACAGCAACACATGGCGCGGAAACCGGTCCGCCAGCCGGTGCAGAATATCGCGGATCACCGCACCCGTCGGCGAGGTGACAATGCCGATCACTTCCGGCAGATAAGGAATAAGCTGTTTTCGCGCCGCATCGAACAGTCCTTCGGACGCAAGTTTCTTGCGCCGTTCTTCGAGTTGCGCCAGCAGCGCGCCGATGCCCGCAGGCGCCATGCTCTCAATCACGATCTGATATTTCGAGCGTGCCGGATAGGTGGTCAGCTTGCCGGTACACACCACTTCCATGCCGTCTTCCGGCTTGAAGCGAAGCGTACTGGCCACCCCTTTCCACATCACCCCATCAATCACCGCCCGGTCATCTTTCAGCGTCAGATAACAATGCCCGCTGGCCGCCCGCATAAACCCCGAAATCTCGCCCCGCACCCGCACCAGCCCAAACTCACCCTCAACCAGGCGCTTGAGCGCTGTTGATAACTCGCTGACGCTGAGTTCGGGAAGGTTGGTGGGGGTATCGGAAAGACTCACGTTATGTCCTTGGGCTTTTTGCTTTGCGATCTGCATGATACAAGTCCCGGATGATTTTGGGAAATAAAGCATGAATATACTACTGATCGGTTCGGGCGGGCGCGAGCATGCGCTGGCGTGGGCGTTGCGCAAGTCGGCGTTGCTGGGCAAGCTGTATTGTGCGCCGGGGAATGGCGGGATTGCGGCGCTGGCGCAATGTGTGGTGCTTGATCCGCTGGACTTTGCCGCTGTCACCGCATTCGTGCGGGCGCACGACATTGGCTTTGTGATTGTCGGGCCGGAGGTTCCGCTGGTGGCGGGGCTGGTGGATCATCTCACCGAACAGGGTATCAGGGCATTTGGCCCGACGGCGGCGGCAGCGCGGCTGGAGGGATCAAAGGGTTTCACCAAGGATTTATGCGCGGCCAATAATATCCCTACGGCAGCCTATCAGCGGTTCAGCGACGCGGCCGCCGCCAAGGCCTATATCCGCCAGCAGGGTGCCCCCATCGTAATCAAGGCCGATGGTCTTGCGGCCGGCAAGGGCGTGATCCTGGCCGAAACACTGGCGCAGGCGGAAGCCGCCGTCGATGACATTCTGGGCGGCGCATTTGGAAGTGCTGGCGCGGAGCTGGTGGTGGAAGAATTTTTATATGGCGAAGAGGCCAGTTTTTTTGTGCTGGTCGATGGCAAGACCGCGCTGCCGCTGGCCACCGCGCAGGACCATAAACGGGTGGGCGATGGTGACACCGGCCCCAACACCGGCGGCATGGGGGCCTATTCGCCCGCACCGGTGATGAGCGATGAAATCTGCGCCCAGACCATGCAGCGCATCATTGAACCGACCGTTGCCGCCATGACGGCGGCGGGAACGCCGTTCAGGGGGGTGCTGTTCGCGGGGCTGATGATTACGGATAAGGGGCCGTATCTGATCGAATATAATACCCGCTTTGGCGACCCGGAATGTCAGGTGCTGATGGCGCGGCTGGAAAGCGATCTGCTACCCGCACTGCTGGCGTCAGCCGAGGGTAATCTGGCCGGTGTCAATTTACGCTGGTCACCACAGGCGGCGGTAACGGTGGTGATGGCAGCCAAAGGCTATCCCGGAGACTATAAAAAGGGCGAAGTTATTGTCGGGCTTGAAGCCGCAGGCCAAGGACCGGGCGTGCAGATATTTCATGCAGGAACCACGGCCCGGAATGGCGAAATCCTTAGCAATGGCGGGCGGGTGCTGAATATCACCGCCACAGGCGACACCATTACCCAGGCCGTCAGCCGCGCCTACAGCGCCGCAGACAAAATTGACTGGCCAGGCGGATTCTGCCGCCGTGATATTGCGTGGCGGGCACTGGAAAGAGAGCGCCAAAGCAGCTAATATGCGTTAACATAAGAAAACAATCACAGCCGGGGACAGGAATCATGGAAGAACCTAATAGACAGGAACAATTTTCCGGCACCAAAGAGGTTGATCCAAAGCATCGCCTGGATGAAAAAGCGCTGTTCGCCTATATGCAAAAGCATGTGGAAGGTTTCCAGGGCCCACTACAGGTCGAGGAATTCAAGGGTGGCCAGTCCAACCCGACCTATAAGCTGATCACGCCGCGCGCGTCCTATGTACTGCGCCGCAAGCCGCCCGGCATTTTGCTGAAATCCGCGCATGCCGTAGACCGCGAATATAAGGTGATTTCAGCGCTGAATAAAACCAGCATCCCCGTGCCGCGCACCTTTTGCATGTGCGAGGATGAAAGCATTCTGGGCACCATGTTCTACATCATGGAATGCGTCGAAGGCCGGGTGTTCTGGGAACCGCTGGTGCCCGGCGTCAGCAAGCAGGACCGCAGCAAAATTTTCGACAGCCAGGTCAGCTTCCTGGCCAATCTGCACAAGGTCGATTACGCCGCCATCGGGCTGGGCGATTTTGGCAGCCCCGGCAATTATTTCGCGCGCCAGATTTCACGCTGGACCAAGCAATATCAGGCGTCCGTAACCGAAGACATCCCGGAAATGAACCGGTTGATCGACTGGTTGCCCAACAATATTCCGCCCGATGATTCCGTCAGCCTGGTGCACGGCGATTTCCGGCTGGACAATGCCATTGTGCATCCCACCGAGCCGCGCATTATTGCGGCACTTGATTGGGAACTGTCCACCATCGGCCACCCGCTGGGCGATTTTACCTATCATCTGATGCAATGGCGCAGCCCGGATTCTGATCTGGGCACCACGCCGGAAGCCGAACTGCGCGCCCTGGGCATTCCACTGGAAAAAGACTATGCCGCGCGTTATTGCGAACTGGTCGGGCGTAAAAACATCGAAAATCTCGACTTTTACTTCGCCTATAATTTCTTCCGGCTGGCGGGCATTTTACAGGGCATTCTGGGCCGCGTACGCGACGGCACAGCCGCCAGCGAACACGCCGCCGAACGCGCCGCCCGGGTGCGCCCACTCTCCGAAGCCGCCTGGAAATACGCTCAGGCGGCGGGCGCGGTGGGGTGAGGCCCTGCTAGATTCCGGTTATCAGAAAATCCATGGCCGCTATGATTTCGTCACGATTTTGCGCCAACGACATCACTGCGGCGCCCAGCGCAACCTTTGGCACCGCCGCGAGAAGTTCCGTCATCATCACCATGTTTGCGCCATCGATTTGAAACTGCGGGTGCAGGCGCTGCGCTGATTTTCCCACACTCTCGGTTGGCGCAATCGGGACGACCACCCGTGTTGAAAAACCGGACAGGAAATCGCTTTGCACATCCAGTAAATAAGGGACAGTCTGCGCGCTTTTTGGATTCGGGTTGCGGTAGACATCGAACTGCGCCATCAGAACTGCCGCAAGCCGTCGCTCCAAAGACCGTTGCGCTCGACGAACTGATTATGCGCCTCAATCGCCGCGCTGTTCTCCGCCTGCCAAAGTTCCTGTGCTTGTTGCGAAAGCAGTGTCGTGAGGCTGTTTTCCAGCGTTTCGGATAAATTGATGTTCAATAGCTTTGCCGCAGCAAGCAGTTTGGTATTAATCGAGAGGTTCACAGGCTTCTTATTGGCATGCGGCGCCTTGATCAGCGCATCCTGCAGATATTGGAAATCACATTCCCGGATCGCTGTGCGCTGGGCTGTCGCATTTTCAACGACTTTGGCGATTTTGGAAATATCTGATAGAGTGACACCAGCGGTTTTAAGGCTGTTTTCAATAACTTCCACGTGTTTTTTGGCGTCATGCAGTACATTGTACGCATGCTGATAGCGGATCGAAAGTGCTTCGGCTATCCGGGCGGTTGGCCAGCCCGCTTCGGCTAAAGCCCTGATTTGTGCGCTTATCGTCCCATGCAATTGACGGATTTCCGCCAGTAATTTCTCATCTGGGTAGTTTGCAGGGATTGGCACGCGCGACCTCGTACATTCATCATGTATGCGCATAATATTATTATACCTACATAAGTCAATACCTATCTACCATAACAAAGGAGAGGCATGAACGCTCTGATGCCTACCGCCGCCTCTTACTTCTATCCATGTCCGCCGCGCGGGATTCCATCCGGTCTGCTTCATTGAGAAGTTCGGCGGCCTCGATCTGTTTGAAGTTGGCGTCTTCAATCATGTCAGAGGATAACAGATTGCAATCGCGCGCGGCCTCCTTGTCCTCAATCCGCGCGCAATCCGCGATGATGCGTTGCCCCTCGGACATTTGCACTTTTGCGGCACGCAACAAAAGCTGCCCCTTGTTGCGCAGGCGAATGCCCTCGCAGGTATAGAAATCAATCTCCGGCATCCCCGACTTGTTGCAGATCCTTTCCGGTGCCTGGGCGCGCGCATCGCCGCTGAAACCGGCTGTCAGCGCAATCGCCAAAAATAAAACTGCACTAAAGTATCGCAAGAACATTCTCCGGCGGACGGCCAATCGCGGCCTTGCCATTAGCCACAACAATGGGCCGTTCGATAAGTATGGGTGTATTGATCATCGCGCCAATAAGTTGGCCATGCGTCAATTTTTCTCTGTCCAGCTCCTGCTCCTTATACGCCGCTTCATCCTTGCGCATCAGATCACGAGGCTTCATTGCAAGCATCTGCAAAATATCTTCAAGCTCTTTAACCGTGGGAGGTGTCTGCAAATATTCAATCACCTGCGGCTTGATACCACGCTCCTTTAGTAACGCCAGCGTCAGGCGCGATTTTGTACAGCGTGGATTATGATAAATTTTAACACTCATTCTTTGTTTTTTCCTCAGGCATCAATCCCGACGGCTTTCTGAACACTGGCAAGGCCGTCTTTTTCTAATAACTCCCCCAACTCAACCACTATCATAGCTGCCAAATCCGGCCCCGCAAAGGTCATTGCCGTATAAAGTTGAACCAGCGACGCGCCAGCGCGTATCTTGGCATAGGCATCCGCACCACTGGCCACACCGCCCACACCTATCAGCACAAGTTTGCCTTCGGCAAGACGATACGCATCACGCAGTATCTGTGTCGATGGCTTGAACAATGGCCGCCCGGAAAGCCCGCCCTGTTCGCCGCGATGCCTGCTGCGCAAATTTTCGCGTCCGCCGATGGTGGTGTTGGAAATAATCAACCCGTCAATGCCCGCATCCAGCGCCACCGCCACCACATCGCGTAGCGCCTGTTCATCCAGGTCTGGCGCGATCTTCAACAACAGCGGCACATTTGTATTTTTGCGCGCGCGCGCCGCCAGCAATTGCGCCAGCAGATTTTGCAACTGTTCGCGATCCTGCAATCCACGCAGGCCCGGCGTATTGGGCGACGACACGTTAATCGTGAAATAATCCACCAGCCCCGCCAGCGCCTCAAAACAGATCAGATAATCAGCGATGCGATCCACGCTGTCCTTGTTGGCGCCGATATTCGCGCCAACAACGCCGGGCCGCAAACGCCGCGCCGCCAGCCGCGCCCTGTAAACATCCAGCCCCTGATTGTTAAAGCCCAGCCGGTTGATGACAGCGCGATCTTCAGGCAGGCGAAATATGCGCGGGCGCGGATTACCCGCCTGTGGCAATGGCGTTACCGTACCGGTTTCGGCAAAACCAAAACCCAGACGCAGCATCGCATCAGGCACTTCCGCGTTTTTGTCGAACCCGGCCGCTATTCCAATCGGGTTAGGAAAATTTAATCCAAGTACAGCGCTTTGAAGAGCCGGTTTTTGTGACCCGGAAATGCGCGGCCCAAAGCCCCGTTTAAGCGCGCGAATCGTCAGGCCGTGCGCCGTTTCCGGATCCAGCATGCGCAACAATGGCCCGGCAAGCGCGTACAGCCCCGCCATTCAAATACCTGTTTCCGCTGAAAATTCATGCATACCGTCATCCCCAAGGGGCAATTCATACACCCGCGCAATTTTGTTCAGCGGTAGTACCCCATACAGATGCGGAAATAAATCCCCGCCGCGTGAAGGTTCCCAGCGCAAATCCATCGCCAGGTGATCCGGATCAATGGCCAGCAATACCAGGTTCGTCTCGCCGGCAAAATGTCGCGCGGCGGTTTCGCGAACCTGTCTGGCGGTTGAAAAATGGATAAACCCATCTGCGATATCGACGGGTGCGCCGATTAACTGGCCCTGTGCGCGCGCCGCCTGCCATTCGGTCTGGTGTAAAATTTTATAGATGAAATCCGGCATTTTCGGCTTCCCATTACTGCCATAATAAGCTAAAAATCCTATCCCGTGATAGATGTCATAAAAAGCCATGTTAAGCCATAAACAAGTTTGGGAAGGAATCGACGCGCTTGCGGCGGCCCACGGGTTTTCTCCGTCCGGGCTGGCCAAGCGCGCAGGGCTGGACCCGACAATTTTCAACCGTTCAAAACGCTTGCAGGATGGCAAACAGCGCTGGCCCAGCACGGAAAGCCTGTCGCGCGTTCTGGCCGTTACGGGCGCGTCGATTGCCGATTTTGCGCTATTGATTTCGCCGGCGACGGATGTTGCCGCGCGCAATTCCCGGCCTATCCCGGTTATTGGCTTTGCCCAGGCCGGGGCGCAGGGCTTTTTCGATGATGGCGGCTTTCCGGTAGGCGGCGGCTGGGATACCGTCAATTTCCCCGGCCTTGGCGATGAAAACGCCTATGCGCTGGAAATCAGTGGTGACAGCATGCTGCCGGTATATCGCGATGGCGATATTGTCGTTGTCTCGCCCCATGCGGATGTGCGACGCGGGGACCGGGTGATCGCCAAAACCCTGAACGGTGAAGTCATGGTGAAACAGTTACTGCGCAAAACCGTCAGCCGGGTGGAACTGGCTTCGTTCAACCCGGAATTTCCGCTGCGCAGCTTCTCGCCTGCTGATATTAGCTGGATAGCCCGCATCATCTGGGCATCGCAATAGGCGTTAATTGCAGCCTTCTTTTCCACCGATGCATCCACAATTCGGAAAAACATCGGTTCCCAGGCGCGTCAAATGTCCCTCTACTGCGGCGCGCAATAAATCCTGGCTGGTCCAACCCAGCTTTGCGGCGGCAACCTGCACCCGGTGATAAAGTGCCGGATCCAGCCGGAAGGTCAGTGCCTTCATGCCTCCTGATTTATTATCCTCGGTAATGCGCTGCGGTCGCATCGGTTTGACAATCTGGGCAGGCATATCGCAATTTTGCTGCCTGGGACGAAATTCAGATGGCGGCGCACTTGCAGGCGCGCTCGGCCTTTCTGTTTCAAAAACATCAGGACTAAAGTGCGAAGTAGGTAACGCCTCACCTTTGCGGGAAATAAGCCCGCTGTGAAGCGAAGTATATTTTTCCATGCTCATACCGAAATATCCTGTTTGGGCGTAATAGTGCCGACCAGCGCCTGGTGTGCGGGCTGCGTAGTGGCTTTCATCACGCAATCATGCCTTGCCAACATACACAGACGCCATAAGGCGTGTGTGTCTTGACACCGGTTACGCGCGTCGGCCAAAGCCCATCATGCGATTGATGAACGGGGCGTTCATGCCGCGCTTTGCCGGCGCCATATCCTTCAGAATCTGTTCTGGCTTGATCGCCTCCTCGCAAGCGTCGCCGGAGCCAAGAATTTCTTCCAAAGAGGTGGGATAATCCAGCTCACCGCGCAATCGCTGCACGGCCTCCAGCAATGCCTGTTGTGGATTTTCCACCAGAGGCGGGGGTACGCTGGCCGAATCGAACGCCACATCGGCTTTGATATTCTGCACTTCAGGCGTGGGCATAACCGGCGCATTTAATTGGGTATTCTCGAATGCTTCGAGCAGCGCCGGAATATTTGCCACCGACGGTTTGGAAATCGCGGAAGCAAGCGTCGCCAGATCTGCATTTTGTGCTACTGCGGCCCGCGACACCGTTTCCGGCAGCATATTTTTCTGGGCTTCAAAATCAAACCCGACCGGATCGATAAAATCTACCGGACCCCCATCCAGTCTTGCCAGGCGGCCAGACAGATAGCTCCATAAATCGCTTACTTCCTTTGCCGATGCGCCTTTCGCACTATGCTCCATCACGGTGCGGCCATCGGTCATACTGGCTGCAAAATCCACACGATGGTTTAACATGACGGGCGCGACGGTGCCGTGCTGCGACAATGCCACGGCCGCTTCGGACGTGATCTTGGCGCGCGCGGTGGCGGCATTAATCACAAACACCATCGCCTTGTTGTGCGCGGCAGCGATTTCAACTGTCGCGCCAACGGCACGCAGATCATGCGGGCTGGGCCGCGTAGGCATCACCACAAGATCCGCAAAGCTGACCACATGCGAAATGGCTTTTGTCACCGCAGGCGGCGTGTCGATAAACACCATCTTGAACCCCTGCGCACGCAGGCTATCCACATCTGCTTGCAGGCTGTCAAATCGCGCGCCAACAAAGGCCGGGGTTTCCGCCGCACGTGCATTCCACCATTTGGCCAGACTGCCCTGCGGATCGGTATCAATCAGCGCGACGGGGCCCTGGCCGGATAATTCAGCCTGCACGGCAAGGTGTCCGGCCAGCGTGGTTTTGCCTGAGCCGCCCTTTTGCGATGCGAGAACAATAATACGCATACTCTCTCCTTTCGGTAGCCCCGCTGCCCTGCCTTTCATAAAGGAATGGGGCCGGTAGCTTTGCGTCCCGTCATTCCTGACGGGTTGCCGTTTCGAGAAGCGCGTCACCCCTGCATCTTAACGCAAAGGTGCTGGCCCCCGTCCTGTGTCAGGTCATTCCCAAAATTCACTTCGTCAGATGCTTATCCAATTGCGCGAACTTCGTATGCCCTATGCCGACCATTTAAGCGCTAACAGCTTAATTTCCAGTAAAATTAATCCCTGTTGGCCATTGCGCACACACAGTTTTTTGTTAGTAAACTGTTGACCATGTTTGCTTTTTTGGCACTGGACTGTTGTTGGGGCTTGCGCCGGGGCTGGTGTCGTGCTAATTTCTTACCAAATATATGTCGATAGAAAAAGGTAAGAAAATGGCTGATACCGCAACCCTTTCGGCAAAGTTCCAGATATCTATCCCCAAGGCGGTGCGCACGGCGCGAAAATGGCGGGCGGGACAGGAATTTGCCTTCATTCCCAAAGGCGCGGGTGTGCTTTTGATCCCGGTTCCCGAAGCGGATGAACTTGCCGGAATCGCCAAAGGCGCGAAGCCGGTGGATTATCGGGACCGGAACGACCGCTTCTGATGCGCCTTGTGGACACATCCGCCTGGGTTGAATGGCTGATCGCATCACCCACGGGCAAAGCCGTCGCATCCGCCATCCCCGCGCGCGAAGACTGGCTGGTGCCGACCATCGTACAACTCGAACTCGCCAAATGGCTGACGCGCGAGGTTGGCGAGGACAAGGCCGATCAGGTCGTGGCTTTCACACAAATGTGCCATGTCGCGCCGCTGGACACCAAAATCGCCCTGGCGGCGGCGGAACTGTGCCGCCAGCACAAACTCGCCACCGCCGACGCGATTGTCTACGCCACCGCGCGGGAGTTTGGCGCCGAGCTGTTAACCTGCGATGTGGATTTTAAGGGGCTGCCGGGTGTGGTATTTGTGGGGAAGGTGGGGGGTTGACCTACAGTCCACTTAAATTCATCATCTCGCCGTGCCTTTTAAAGACAATCTAAAGAATAGAGAAAATCAGTATGATTAACTTTACCTTGGAGTATGCAGGGAGGGATGCCGACGATCATAAAATCGATTTTTATGATGTCGCTCACGCGATAATTGGATTCCAGCGTTCTTTGGCAATCACAACGCATCTTGTGCTCACTGGTGAGATAATCACTCAAGCGCCTTCGCTACAAAATGCAAGAATTCTTACTGTACCTCCGCAAGAAGGGAGTTGGGCAATTACCGCAATTATTGTTGGCGCGGTGTTTGCGGCCGGAACGGCCTCAAAAGATACTCCAATCGGTCATCTTATCCATTCCGCTTATGATTACATAATTTCCGAATTGCTTGGCTTTCATGTGGATTACGAAAAATCGCTTGGTCAGCAGTATGAGCTTCTAAAGAAGGGGCCTGAATCAACAATACCAATGCTCGAACAGTCTAAAATGGATTCAGCAATTGAAAAATGTGAAGGTGCTATTAACGATATGCACCGGCCAATTTGGAAATCTCAAACGGCATTAACTGCCGAACTAATATCTCACATAGGTCTAGATAAAAAAATATTTGGGCAGCAGCTGAATATAGAGACTTATGAACATATTAACTTCACTCGTAGAATATCTGATAATTATAGAATTTCCGGTCGCGTCTCTAGTTATAATATCAATACCTACAAAGGACGTATTTTTCTTCCCGAAGAGAAACGCCCAATCCCATTTATTTTGGCAGATAAGGCAAAAAACAACCTCAGTGTTGAATTGATCACGCGCAGCTTGACAATGAATGCTCGAAATAGATCCAGACCAGAGGGGAATATTAGCTGCATTGCATATCGGGATTTAAGTCGTACTGGGCGACTAAAAAGTCTGTTTATAATAGAGGTTTTAGCGGATTGAGCTAGAGACAAAAATTATAAAGCGAGTGCGGTGTCTAGTCCTCTTAGAGCCGATTTGTTCCCTGCTTATCTATGATGCCCTTTCGCATCTCGCAATGCCTGCCACATGGCGAACGGCGTCAACGGCATATCGACATGCGTGATGCCCAGATGCGCCACGGCGTCCAGCACGGCGTTTACCAGCGCGGGCGGTGCGCCGGTTGAGCCGGCTTCGCCGCAGCCTTTGATGCCCATCTCATTAGTGGTGCAGGGGGCGTTTTTGAAGGCGATGGTAAAATCCGGCATGTCATCGGCGCGCGGCATCCAGTAATCGAGGAAAGAGCCGCTGAGCATCTGCCCGGTTTGCGGGTCATACACCGCATGCTCGCCCAGCGCCTGGCCCAGTCCCTGCACGATGCCGCCATGCACCTGCCCCTCGACGATCATCGGGTTCAGCACATTGCCGAAATCATCCACGGCGGTATAATTCAGCACACGGATGATGCCGGTTTGCGGGTCTATGCCCACTTCGCAGATGTGGCAGCCATTGGGAAACTGAAACGGCGTGTTGTGATATTCGCCATTGGCGCCAAGGCCCTCATTGCCATTGGCGCGCGCAGTGTCAAACAGGCTGATGGCGCGATCCGTGCCCGAAATTCGAAACTGCCCTGCTTCATATTCAATATCAACAGCGGCCGCTTCCAGTTGTTCGGCGGCGATCAGTTTGCCCTTGGCAATTGTTGCTTGCGCCGCGAGATTGGCCGCACCGCTGCCCATCAGGCCGGAGCCGGAGCCGCCCGAAAGCCCCCCACCCGGCCATTCATTCGTGTCACCACTGGTGACAGTAATGCGCTCAAACGGCACGCCCAGCGCATCGGCAATGATCTGCGCATACACTGTTTCATGGCCCATGCCATTGGACTGATTGCCCATGAACACCCGGATCGTATCATCGGGCAGTACATCGACGCGCGCGGTTTCCATCGGCGGGCCACCGGCCTTTTCCACATAATAGGCCATGCCGATGCCGGACAGTTCGCCCCGCGTCATGCGTTCACGCTTGCGTGGCCCAAAGCCATCCCAATCGGCAAGGCTTTTGGCCTCATTCATCACATTCAGAAAATCGCCACTGTCATAAATATAGCCACCGGAAGTGGCGTAGGGCATCTGCTCCGGGCGGATAAAATTGCGCGCGCGCAGTTCATCGGGCGCAATGCCCATTTCACGCGCGGCGGCATCGGCCAGACGTTCGATGATATAGGCCGCCTCAGGTCGCCCCGCACCGCGATAGGCATCGGTTGGCACCGTGTTGGTAAATGCCGGTGTAACATTGAGATACATCGCCGGAATATCATACACGCCGACCTGCAATCCACCCGCGCCCAGACACGACACACCCGGCCCCATCACTGAGGCATAGGCACCCGTATTGGAAATTGTGCGCACCCGCACCGCCAGCATGCGCCCGTCTTTATCCAGCGCCAGTTCCGCCTCGTTCACCTGATCGCGGCCCTGATTATCGGTGAGAAAACTCTCAGAGCGTTCCGCCGTCCATTTCACCGTGCGGCCAATATGCTTCGCGGCCCATAAGGTGGCAATCTGTTCGGGATACAAAAACGCCTTCATGCCGAAACTGCCGCCCACATCATAGGTGCGCACCCGCATCTTTTCAGGCGGTATATGAAACACCGCCTCGGCGGTTAATCCGCGCCAGCGAAACACCCCCTGGGTTGCGGTGTGCATGGTGTACTGATCCGTTGACGGATCATATTCCGCTATCGCCATGCGCGGCTCCATCGCATTGGCGACCAGACGGTTATTCACCAGACGAAGCCGTGTTACGTGATGCGCGCTGGCAAAGGCCGCATCGGTAGCGGCGCGGTTTCCCAGTTCCCAATCCACCACCAGATTACCCGGCGCCTCTGGCCAGATTTGCGGCGCGCCGGGGGCCAGCGCCTGAACAGCATCGGTAACGGCGGGCAGTTCTTCGTAATCCACCACTACCAGATCAACGGCGTCGCGGGCCTGCTGCCATGTTTTGGCAACCACCATCGCAACAGGATCGCCCGCATGGCGCGCAATATCCGTACAAAGCGCTGATCGGTGCGGCGTTACATTGGCGGGGCCACCATCCCGGCCGGGCAGCACGGCGATACACGGCATGCCGCCAAGCCCGGCGGTGACCATGTCCTTGGCGGTTAATACGGCAATGACGCCTGGGGCGGCGCTGGCTTCGGAACTATCAATACCCATTATCCGGGCATGGGCATGGGGCGAGCGCACAAAACAGACATAGGTCTGCCCTGGCACATTTACATCATCGCCATAACGGCCCTTGCCAATGATAAACCGGTCATCTTCCTTGCGACGATACGGTTGGCCAACAGCAAATATGCCCATGATTCTGGTTCCTTATGAATTTCAACAGACGCGGCCATCCTAGCAGACCACGGGCCTAATTCTGACAGATATTGCGCCAAATTGGCTATTTGTGTATGTATGCTCAACTTTTGGCGTTTGAGGCCGGTTTACGCCCCTCTGCCCCGCCCGTTACGTAAGGATCAGCATAGGCTTATGGAAACCGTCATTATTGTCATTCACCTGATTTTGGCCATTGCGCTGGTCATTACCGTGCTTTTACAGCAATCAGAAGGCGGCGCGCTGGGCATTGGCGCAAGCCCTATGGGCGGCTTTATGACCGGACGCGGCGCGGCCAATCTTTTAACCCGTGTCACGGCCGTTCTTGCGGCAGGGTTTTTTGGCACATCTATTGTGCTTACCATACTGGCGCGCGACACTGTAACGGCCCCTTCGATACTCGATTCGGAGCCCGCTGTCGAAAAACCTGCGGCTGCACCCGAAACACCCTCGGTTCCTTCCTCGCAATAGCGGCTGGAATCTGCTGCTTTTCATAATTATGTAATCGTTGTCTTTTGCTTGCGGGCAAAATCATCTAGTCTGCAAGTCCATGGCGCGGTTTATCTTCATCACTGGCGGTGTGGTTTCCTCTCTCGGCAAAGGGTTGGCTTCGGCGGCGCTTGGCGCGTTGCTACAGGCGCGCGGGTATAGTGTGCGTTTACGCAAGCTGGATCCTTATCTGAATGTCGATCCGGGAACCATGAGCCCCTATCAGCACGGCGAAGTGTACGTCACCGATGACGGCGCGGAGACGGACCTTGACCTTGGGCACTATGAACGCTTTACCGGCGTTGCGTCCAGCAAGAGCGACAACATCACCACCGGACGCATCTATCAGCAGATCATCGCCAAGGAACGCCGGGGCGATTATCTCGGCGCGACGGTGCAGGTCATTCCGCATGTGACCGACGAGATCAAGGCCTTTATTCTAGCAGATGTCGGGGATGTGGATTTTGTGCTGTGCGAAATTGGCGGCACGATTGGCGATATTGAAAGCCTGCCCTTTGTCGAAGCGATCCGGCAATTGGGCAATGAACTGGGCCGCGAGAGAGCCGCATTCATACATCTGACCCTGGTGCCGTTTATCGCCAGCGCCGGGGAACTGAAAACCAAGCCCACCCAGCATTCGGTGAAGGAACTGCGCGGCATCGGCATTCAGCCGGATATTCTGCTGTGCCGGAGTGAACGTGAAATTCCGGTTGAGGAACGCCGCAAAATTGCGCTGTTCTGCAATGTACGTCCCGAAAGTGTTATTCAGGCACTGGATGTGGATACGATTTATGACGTGCCGCTGGCCTATCATCGCGAAGGATTTGATATTCAGGTGCTGCGCGCCTTTGGCATTGTCGATCCAGCGCCACCGCGCATTGATCAGTGGACGGAAATTGTGCGCCGGGTGCGCCAGCCCGATGGCGAAGTCACGATTGCGGTCGTCGGAAAATATACCGGCCTGCTGGACGCCTATAAATCACTTTCCGAGGCGCTGACACATGGCGGGATCGCCAATCGGATCAAGGTGCGCATGAAATGGCTGGCGTCTGAATTATTCGAACAGGAAGATTGCGTCAATCATCTGAGCGATGTGCATGGCATTCTGGTGCCCGGTGGTTTTGGTGAACGCGGTGCCGAAGGCAAAATTGCCGCCGTGACATTTGCCCGCGAGCATGACGTGCCCTATTTCGGCATCTGTTTTGGCATGCAGATGGCAGTGATCGAGGCGGCGCGCAATCTGGCGGGATTGCCGGCGGCAAGTTCCAGCGAATTTGGCCCCTGTCAGGATCGCGTGGTTGGCCTGATGACCGAATGGATGCGCGACAATGAGCGTGAAATTCGCGCCGCCAACGGTGATATGGGCGGCACCATGCGGCTGGGAAAATATGACGCGGTGCTGGCCGCCGGATCAAAGGCCGCAGAAATTTACGGAACCCGGTTTATCAATGAACGCCACCGCCACCGGTATGAAGTGAACATGGCCTATCGTGAAGTGCTTGAAAAAAATGGCATGATTTTTTCCGGCATTTCGCCTGATGGATTGCTGCCTGAAATTGTGGAAATCCCGTCGCACCCCTGGTTTGTGGGCGTGCAGTTTCATCCCGAATTAAAATCCAAACCCTTTGCGCCGCATCCGCTGTTTGCATCCTTCATCAAGGCGGCGCTTGATCAGTCGCGGCTGGTGTGATGACGAACCAACGCACCGTGCAGGTGGGATCGCTTGGCATCAGCAATGTTCTGCCGCTGATCCTGATTGCGGGGCCGTGCCAGATAGAAAGCCGTGAACACGCCCTGGAGATGGCGCAGGCGCTGAAGGAAATCACGGCCAAGGCGGGGGTCGGACTGATTTACAAAAGCTCGTTCGACAAGGCCAATCGCACCAGCGCGGCCACCCCACGCGGTCTGGGCCTGGATGCCGCATTGCCGATACTGGCTGAGGTACGCGAGAAATTTGGCATGCCGGTGCTGACCGATGTGCATCTGCCGGAACACTGCGCCCGTGTTGCGCAGGCCGTCGATGTACTGCAAATTCCGGCATTCCTCTGTAGACAGACGGATCTGCTGCTGGCGGCGGCCGCCACCGGAAAGGCCGTAAATATCAAAAAAGGCCAGTTTCTGGCCCCTTGGGATATGCGCCATGTGGCCGATAAAATCATCGGCGCGGGCAACCCCAATGTGCTGCTGTGCGAACGCGGCGCCAGCTTTGGCTATAACACGCTGGTCTCGGATATGCGCGCGATACCGATCATGCAGCGACAGACCGGCTGCCCGGTAATTTTCGACGCCACCCATTCAGTGCAACAGCCGGGCGGACAAGGGGCGACGAGTGGCGGCCAGCGCGAATTTGTACCCGTACTGGCGCGCGCCGCCGTGGCCGTAGGCGTTGCCGGACTGTTCATGGAAACCCACCAGGACCCGGACCACGCCCCATCCGATGGCCCGAACATGGTGCATCTGAAAGATATGCCGGATCTGCTCGCCACCCTGATGGCGTTCGATCGGCTTGCGAAAAGCATTGCTTGAGCCGATAGCCCGGTCTCGTTTACACTAAATTCAACCAAAACCAGAACTGGGAGGAAGATAAGATGGCGGTGAAGAAATTTCCCGTGGAATATACCCATATCATGATGTTTGCACGTTCCGTGGGGGACGATAATCCGATCTATCATGATGAGGAATATGCCAAAAACACAGAGGTTGGAGGCATTATTGCGCCCCCGACTTTTGCGCAGGCGAGCGCACAGTTTGATCCAAACTTTTTTCTTCGGCCCAAGGTGGGACAGCCCTGGCTGGGTTCGGGCAAAACGCCCACCGGGATTGCGCCCAAGCCAAAGGTTGAAGGCGAGAAAAAAGAAGGCGGCGGCGGTGGCGGCCTGCATGCGGAGCAGCATTTCGAATATCACCGGAATCTGCGCCCCGGCGACGTACTGAGCGTGACCGTGAAGCCCGGCAATAAATGGGAAAAAGAAGGCAAGCGTTCCGGCAAGCTGAAATTCTCCGAGACCATCAGCGAGTATCGCGATCAAAAAGGCGAGCTGGTGATCACCGCGCGCAGCGTCGGCGTTCAGACCGAACGCGTCGTCGAACAGAAATAGTGGGAGGGCTATCAAATGCCGTTAAGCGCAAAAAAATTGAAAGTGGGCGACACCCACAGCGAACAGGTTGTTGAAAATCTGACCCGCACGCAACTGGTCATGTATTCGGGCACTTCGGGGGATTATAATCCTCTGCACTCGGATGAAGTGTTTTCCACCCAGGTGGCCGGGTACCCGTCGGTTTTTTCTCATGGCATGCTGTCCATGGGGTTAACCGGAAAAATGCTGACCAATTATGTCGGCGACGGGCGGCTGACCAAATATGGCGTGCGCTTTTCAACCCAGGTCTGGCCGGGCGATGATCTGACCGCCACCGCAACGGTCGAGGCGATCCGCGAAGAAGGCGGCAAGCATTATGTCGATCTTGCCATCAGCACCCGCAATCAAAAGGGCCAGGAAGTGATCGCCGGAAACGCCACCGCGCGGATTGATCCGTAGACGCAGCTTCAGTCATTGCGAGCGTAGCGTGGCAATCCAGAGTCTCACGCGAAGAGCTGTGTTTGCGGCTCCTGGATTGCCACGCTACGCTCGCAATGACTACGGAGATGTTGGACGTGCTTCGCGCTGCTTCTAACCCGGCCCGGCTTCCAGTTCGTCGATAAAACCGCTGATCATCGAAAGACCGCCGCGCCAGAAGGCTGGATCGCTGGCATCCAGTCCGAATGGTTTCAATAATTCGCCATAGCGTTTGGAACCGCCTGCGCGCAACATGGTGAAATATTTTTCCTGAAAACCCGATGCGGCATTGGAATAAACCGCAAACAGGGAGTTCACCAGACAATCGCCAAACGCATAGGCGTACACATAAAACGGCGAGTGAATGAAATGCGGAATATAGCACCAGTAATTTTCGTATCCGGCCGACAGGTCAATCGATGGCCCCAGGCTTTCGCGCTGCACACCCAGCCAGATTTCGCCTAGCTGTTCCGGCGTCAATTCGCCCTGCTTGCGCGCGTCATGCACCCGGCGTTCAAATTCATAAAACGCAATCTGGCGCACCACCGTGTTCAGCATGTCCTCAACCTTGGAGGCCAGCATGGCGTGGCGTTCCACTTTGGTCTTTGCCGTTTTCAGCAGCGCCTGAAAGGTCAGCATTTCACCGAACACGCTGGCGGTTTCCGCCAGTGTCAGCGGCGTATCGGCCAGTAGCGCACCCTGCCCCGCCGCCAGCACCTGATGCACCCCGTGGCCCAGTTCATGCGCCAGCGTCATCACATCGCGCAGTTTTCCCTGATAATTCATCAGCACATAAGGATGCGCACTGGGCACCGTTGGATGCGAAAACGCGCCGCTGATTTTTCCCGCAGCCGTGGGCGCGTGAATCCAGCGCGCATCGAAAAACTGCCGTCCGATTTCCGCCATTTCCGGCGCGAAATCCGCATATGCCGAAAGCACCGTCGTGCGCGCCTCGTCCCAGCCGATGCGCCGGTCGGCCTGATCCGGCAGTGGTGCGTTGCGATCCCAGAACGCCAGTTTTTCCTTGCCCATCCATTTCGCTTTCAGCGCGTAATAGTGATGCGATAATTGCGGATAGGAATCGCGCACCGCACTGACCAGCGCCGCCACCACTTCGGGTTCCACCTGGTTCGATAGATGCCGTGAGGTCGCCGGTTCCGGGTAATGCCGCCAGCGGTCTTCGATATCCTTGTCCTTGGCCAGTATGTTGGTGATCAGCGCAAACAGTTTGATGTTGCGCCCGAACACGTCGGATAATGCGATGGCGGCATCGGCCCGCAGGGCGGCGTCCGGTTCACTCAACAGATGCAGGGTTTCTTCTTCGGTCAGTTCCTTGCCGCGTACGCTAAAACGTAATCCCGCCACGGTTTCATCGAACAACCGGCTCCAGGCCGCGCGGCCCGTAACAGATTTTTCGACCAGAAATTTTTCCAGCTCGTCCGATAGCTGATGCGGCCGGTAGACACGCAAATCCTCGACCCATGCGCGATAGCGGGCCGCCATAGGATCGCGCAGCATCTCCGCAATGCGCGCATCGTCAATGCGGTTGATTTCCAGCGTGAAGAAAACCAGCACCGAGCCGATTTCACTGGCGCGCGCACCGGCATCGGCCTGAAAGCGGGCCAGGTCGGGATCATCCATATTTGTGACATAGACCAGCGAGGCAAAGGACAAAATCCGCCCCAGCGTTTCTTCTATCGCTTCATAGGCGCGGATCGCCGCGCCAAATGCCGCGCCATCCAGCGTGGCAAGTTTTCCCTGCCAGTCTTGCGCAAACTGTTTCGCGGCTGTTTCGGCCTGCGCAAAATCCGCCGCAAATTTCGGATCATCAATGCCAGCATAGAGCGCGCCCAGATCCCATTCCGGCAGGTCACCCAGATATTTCTCTATTGCGGTCATAGGCGCCCTCTCAAAATAAAGTTACAGCTTTGACAGGACGGTATTATCTGCTTTCGCTGGAACGTACCGCACAACCTGAATTTCGTCCTGACGCTTTCTGGCCCGCGCCACGTCGTAAGCGTTCTGCATATTCATAAGGGTTTCCATATCCACATCGAATGCTTTTTCCAGACGAATCGCCATCTCGGGAGAAAGCGATGCCCGGCCATTGAGCAAGGCAGAGAGCGCCGCGCGCGTAATGCCAAGAGCCCTGGCAGCCTGAGTAATAGTAAGACCCAATGGCTCCAGAATGATTAGCTTGACGAAGGCGCCTGGGTGGCCGGGGCTCTTCATCCGAATGCCAATGGTCTTGGTCATTGCGACATCTCTCCTAATGATAGTCTTCGAAATCAAGATCAATAATCTCGGCATCATTGTTCACTCGAAACGTGATGCGCCAGTTCTTGCTAACCGAGAGGCTCCATGTGCCTTTGCGGTCGCCGGTTAGTTGATGCGCTTTCCAGGCCTGAAGTCGCTGAATTGCCTCGATGCCCGGCGCCGCTTGAAGAAACGCCATAATGGCTGCGATTTTCGCTGACTGTACGGCGGGCAATCCCGCTGGATCGTCTTGTGTAACCAGCCGACGCAGACCTTTATGTCGAATGCTTCGAACTTTCATGGGAAAGGCTAGCAGAGAAACGCGGCATGTGTCAAGCTACACTATACAAACTCTATGGATTGGCCCTTTTTGCTTTCTGAAAGGGACGCAAGCCAGGTGTGCTCATACGCCGGGCAGCCCGACCGCCGCTGCATACAGTTCGATCAGCGCCTGCTGCTCGCTATAATCATCGCGGTCCATTTTGCGCAGGCGTACAATATGGCGCATGATTTTAGGATCAAAGCCGTTGCCCTTGGCCTCGGAATAGACCTCCTTGATATCGCCAGCGATGGTGGCCTTTTCTTCTTCCAGCCGTTCGATGCGGGCAATAAAGGCCTTTAATTGGTCGGCTGCGATAACGCCCCCGTCAGACATGTTTCCTGCTCCCCTGAAAAATTTTAATCATGCTTTTTTGCGGCCGCCATCGCGGCCAGTTGTTCTGGTGTCGCCTCGGTCTGATACTTCGCCTTCCATTGCGCGAATGGCATGCCATAGACGGTTTCGCGCGCATCATCGCGGCTGATGTTCAAACCTTTTTCGTCGGCGGCCTCTTTATACCAGTCGGACAAACAGTTGCGGCAAAATCCCGCCAGAATCATCAGGTCAATATTCTGCACATCGGTGCGCGACGCCAGATGCCGGGTCAGGCGGCGAAAGGCGGCGGCTTCAAGTTCGGTTTGGGTCTGCTTATCCATCACATTACCTTTCCAGTACATCCAATATAGGACGCAAATGCGCCGCCAGCAATTGCGCCCAGTGGGTTGCACCGGGTTTATCCACAATCAAATCCTGACGCAGCTCAATCAATACATGCGCCAGGCCATTTTTTGTGCCGTGCTGATACATGCAATCGCCGACCAGTTCGCCGGAATAGGGCAGATTATCGCCCACACATAGATTGCCATCCGCCTGCAACGACGCCAGCATGGGTTGCGCAATGCGCCCGTCCTTATCCCACAATATGCCGATATGCCAGGGCCGGGTGTACCCCTGAAATACCGGCGTAAAACTGTGCAGCGACAGTATCGCAGGCGCAATGCGCATTGCGCGCGCCGCCGCAATGCGATCGGCAATCGCGCGATGATAGGGCTGGTAATAGCGCGCAACACGGTCCGCGATGGTCGTTGCGTCCGCAAAACGATTGCCGGGAATGATTGCGCCATCCGACAGTTTCATCACCAGCGTCGGGTCATCCGCCCCACGGTTCGGATCAATCAGCAGGCGGGAAAACCCGGCCAGCACCGCAGGCGCGTTTAACAGCCGGGATAATTCCGCCGTAACAGACGCCGCGCCAATATCATAGGCGATGTGCCGCGTGAATGCCTCGGCAGGCAGACCAAGATCGTTAAAGTCCGGCGGCACGGCATTACTGGCATGATCGCATACCAGTAGCACGGCGGGATCACCGTCCGGATTCAGAACGCGAAATGCTTCATGTTTGGAGGTATTTTCTGGCATGGCTGATGTGTATCACGATTCGCGCTTTTAACGCGGCACGGTAGAGGTGTAACACTTATTTACCACATATCAGGCTATACTCACGCTATCAATCTGGAGCCAAAATCAATATGCACCGCGACCGTAAAGTAAAAATCCTGGCGACGCTTGGGCCTGCCAGCGCAACGCCTGAGATGATCCGCAATCTATTCCTGGCCGGGGCCGACGTGTTTCGCATTAATATGAGCCATACCAGCCATGATGCGGCCACCAAAATGTATGACATGATCCGCGAAGCAGAGGCGGAGCTGGACCGCCCCATCGGCATTCTGGCTGATTTGCAGGGTCCAAAATTGCGCATTGGCGAAATTACCGGCAATGCCGCCGTACTGACCGCCGGGCAAAGTTTTATGCTGGACCTGGAGCCGCAGGCAGGCGACGCGACCCGCGCGCCCTTGCCGCACCCGGAAATATTTCAGGCCCTGAAAGCCGGCTCGACCCTGCTGATAGATGATGGCCGTATCCGCTTGACGGTGCACAACATTCAGTCAGACCGCGCTGAAACCACGGTGGTGGTTGGAGGCACGTTAAGCTCGCGCAAGGGTGTCAATGTACCTGACGTGGTGCTGCCGCTTAGCGCATTGTCGCCCAAGGATCGCGCCGATCTGGAACATGTCGCGGCACTTGGTGTGGACTGGATCGCGTTATCGTTTGTGCAGCGCGCCGAAGATGTGATTGAGGCGCGCCGCCTGATTACAGGGCGCACGGCCGTGCTGGCGAAAATTGAAAAGCCGTCGGCGCTGGAAGATCTGACAAAAATCATTGAAGCCAGCGACGCCATCATGGTCGCGCGCGGCGATCTGGGGGTTGAATTGCCGGTGGAACATGTTCCCGGCTGGCAAAAACAGATCACCCGCGCGGCGCGCGCCGCCGGTAAACCGGTAGTGATTGCCACGCAAATGCTGGAATCCATGATCGAAGCGCCGATCCCCACGCGGGCGGAAGTGTCCGATGTGGCGACCGCCGTGTATGATGGCGCGGACGCCATTATGCTGTCGGCAGAATCCGCATCCGGTAAATATCCCATTGAGGCGGTGACGATGATGAACCGCATTGCCTGCCGCGTTGAAAGCGATCCGAATTATGCCGCTGCGGTTGCGGGATTACGCACACCGCCGCAACCAACCGCCGCAGACGCCATCGCAGAAGCCGCGCATACCGTGGCCGATACTGTGAATGCCGCCGCCATTGTCAGCTATACCAATTCCGGCTCCACCGGACTGCGCGTGGCGCGCACCCGGCCGCTGGTTCCCATTATGGTGCTGACCACGCGCATTGGTACGGCGCGGCGGCTGTCACTTGCGTGGGGGCTGCATTGCGTTTGCACGGTGGATGTGCATGATTTTCACGAAATGGTGGACAAGGCGTCGCGTATGGTGTTTCAGGAGCGTTTCGCGCGTAGCGGCCAGCGCATTGTCATTACCGCAGGCGTTCCCTTCGGCACGCCGGGCGCTACCAATGTACTGCATATCGCCTTGGTCGGCAGCGGTGGCCAGCGACCAGAAATTCCGTAACCGATCAGTTATTGGCCTGACGGGCAACATCATGGATCGCGTCCAACACCACATCTGGATGCGCATGATGCGGTGAATGGCCAGTGTTTGGCAGCAGGATCAGCTTTGATCCGGCAACCTGACTGTGCAGGCGTCTGCCGTGATTTTCAGGATTTACCGATTTGTCGTCTTCGCCAAAAATGATCGTCATCGGCATGCGAAGTTCTGCATAGCGATTTTTTTGTACTGCCAGAAACGCTGCAAGGTTACGCATATCCTCGGCATTGGCCCGCCAGTTATCGGGGCGCACCAGCAGCGACAGCCCCGCCCGTTCCGCATAATTTGCAGGCGGCGCGTTTGGCGCAAAATTGCGCGCCACCGCTGAGGATGAGGCAAACGCAAAGCCCGGCGCGGCGAACATGTTCAAAAACATATCTCCCAGCACCGGAACCGCAGGAAGACGATTATGCAGGGCGGGATCACTGCGCCAGGGATGCGATGCCCCCGCCAGCATAACCACGCCCCCTGTATCCTGCGGATAATCCAGCGCATAGGCCAGCACCACCGCACCTGCCCAGCTATGCCCAACCAGAATGGGTTTCTGCGCGCCGATCCTGTCCAGCAACCCGTGGATGAGTTTTGCCTGTATCGCCGGATCGATCCAGCCCACGCCATTGGTAGCAGGGCGCTGGCTGTAGCCATAGCCGGGACGGTCAATGGCAATGACCCGGTATTGTTCGGCCAAAGCCGGAAAAATACTGATGACAAAATCGCGTAGATTGCTACTGGCGCCGTGCACTAACAGGATCGTCTGACGCCCCGTCTGATCCGGAGCGCTATCCAGATAATGCAGCCTGACGCCGTCAATTTCGATAAAACTGCCGAGCGGGGGATGCGCCTGGATCGCACTGTTGGCGGCGTAACCACTATAGCCCACAAGGCCGCCCGTCATGGCCGCCAAAAACAATATTACGCCAATCACCCTTCTGCCCCTTACACGCCGCACACGGCTAAATCCCGCGTCCCTTGACCGTCAATTCCAGACGTTCCGCTTCCCTGGCAATATCTTTCAGATGGGGATTGATCTGTAATGCGCGTTTATAGGCCTGTAATGCCCGCGCATCTTCGCCCATCGCCAGCATAATAGTGCCAAGCCCCGACCATGCGCCGAAATGTCGCGGCTCCAGGCGCAGGGTACGCTCGACATCCCGCAAAGCAGCCTTGTAATCATCCCGCATAAAAAAAGCCGTGGCCCGTTTATTCCAGCCCTCGGCATATTCGGGGGAAAGGACGACAACTTCGTTGAGCAGATCAATCGCCGGTTCAGAGGCATCCTCGCGCAGGAATGCGTCCGCCCGCGAAAGCAGCACATCCGTCGTATCGCTACCGGAAACCTGCCATAGCGTCCAGATCTGGCCTTCTATCGCGCGGGCCTCTTCTGGCGCCATATCCTTGTTCAACAGTTTCTCAAACAGGGGCGCGAGGTGCGGATGACGCTGGTCGGCCAGTGCGGGAGAAACACAGCCCAGCATCACCGCCAAAAGCGCGGCCCACCAGCCGGAATATGTCAGATTAACCCTCATGACGTACAGATAAGCATTAATCCTGCCCTTCGCCAAGTGGTTGGTAAACACCAATTTAGCCAGGCTGTGACCGGCATCACCCATCCGTATCGTCAATGAACACAAAAATGCCTTATTCTGGCCTTGGTCCCGCCGCTTTGCCCGTTCATGATCCTTTCTGTACTCCCCCGTACATGGATCTCCTGGACCCCCTGCCAACTCGCCCTTGGCAGGGGGTCGCCTGTTTTTAAAACTTGCTCAATTGGCCGGTTGGTCTGATACATACATTTAGACCAGCCATACCCCAAAAGAGCATTTTCATGAGTATTCCACGCGATTTATGTTTATCCAGCAAAGCCTGGCCATTTGAAGAGGCCCGCAAGGTTCTGGCCCGAATTGGCGGAAAAATGCCTGCCAAGGGACATGTGCTGTTTGAAACCGGGTACGGACCTAGCGGATTACCGCATATTGGCACATTTGGCGAGGTTGCGCGCACCAGCATGGTCCGATTCGCTTTTGAACAGATCAGCGATGTGCCGACCCGGCTGATCTGCTTTTCCGACGATATGGATGGCCTGCGCCGGGTGCCGGAAAATATTCCCAACGGCGAAATCATGCTGCCGCATCTGAAGAAACCATTGACCGATGTGCCGGATCCGTTTGGCCAGCATGACAGCTTTGGCGCCCATAATAATGCGCGGTTGCGGGCGTTTCTGGATGCGTTCGGGTTTCAGTATGAATTTTTCAGTTCCACGAAAATGTACCGGTCGGGAAAATTCGACGACGCACTGCGCACTGTGCTGAAAAATTATGATGCCGTGATCAATGTGGTGCTGCCGGAACTGGGCGAAGAGCGCCGCAAAACCTATAGCCCGTTTCTGCCCGTGTGCGTGAAAACCGGGCGCGTACTGGAAGTCCCGGTGGTAGAAGTACGCCCCGCCACGGATAGCATTGTGTATCGCGACGAAGACGGATCACTGGTGGAAACCCTTGTCACCGGCGGACGCTGCAAATTGCAATGGCGTCCCGACTGGGCAATGCGCTGGTTCGCGCTGGATGTTGATTATGAAATGTCCGGCAAGGATCTCATCAGCTCTGTGCAGATGGGCAGCCGCATTTGCAAGGCGATCGGTGGACGGCCGCCGGAAACGCTTAGCTACGAATTATTTCTGGATGAAAATGGCGAGCGTATTTCCAAATCGCGCGGCAATGGCCTTACCATTGACGAATGGCTGCGCTATGCGTCGCCTGAAAGTCTGCAACTCTATATGTTTCAAAAGCCACGCACCGCAAAGCGGCTGCATTTCGATGTGATCCCCAAGGCGGTGGATGAATATATCGCGCATCTGGATGCGCTGGCCGGGCAAACGCCAACCGAACAGCTATCCAATCCGGCATGGCATATTCATCGTGGAACACCCCCAAAGGAAGAAGTGCCGATTTCTTTTTCCATGCTGCTTAATCTTGCCAGCGCCAGTAACAGCCGCGACAGCAGCGTATTATGGGGATTTATTGCGCGTTATCTGCCGGGCGTGCAGCCTGTGGCACATCCCATCCTGGATAAAATGGTGGGATATGCTGTGGCCTATTATCACGACTTTGTCCTTCCGGCGAAAAAATATCGTCCGCCTACGGATCAGGAACGCGCCGCAATGATGGACCTGCACGATCGGCTGAAGACGCTTGATTCCGGCACCAGCGCGGAACTTTTGCAAAATCTGGTGTTTGAAACCGGCAAGGCGCACGGCTTTGAAAATCTGCGCGACTGGTTCAGGGCGCTGTACGAAGTGCTGCTTGGGCAAAGCCAGGGACCGCGCATGGGTTCATTCATCGCGCTGTATGGCGTGGAGGAAACCTGCAAGCTGATCGCCGGCATGCTTGCGCAAAATAAATCGCAGGTCAGCTCTATATGAAGCGGCTTTATCTGTTGCGCAGCACGCGCCACCGAACTGTCGATTCCGCGCTGTCCGATTATCATCGCCCCCTCACGCGGCGTGGTGAAATTGCCGCCACGGCCATGGGCAAGGCCATGCAAAAAAATGGCTATATTCCGGATCTGGTGATTTGCGCAACGGCCACCCGCACCCGTCAGACACTGGCGAATGCCTGGCCATATCTACAGGGTATGAATGGGGCAGCCCCTGAACTTTTACATGATTTCCGCATCCATTTAATGCGCGGCGATGCGATGCTGCAACGCCTGCGTGAAATTAATGCGTGCTTTGATCGCGTCCTGATTGTTAGCATCGCCCCAGGGATAAGTGATCTTGCGCGGCTTGTGATCCATCCAAAAGAAGATACGCCCGATCCCTTTGCACAAGACCTTCCGATGGGAGGCCTGGCAATCTTCGACTGTGACGCGGATGACTGGACGAGCCTTTCGCCAGCCTGTGGTACACTGATCAATATTCTCAAATGATTGTTTTGAACAGGCCGCCTTCGCGCAGCCCCATCAGTGTGCGCACGCCACAATAGCCAACCAGGCTACTGGCCAGCGCAAGCAGAACGATACAAAAAACTGTCGGGAAACCCGTCCCGATAGCGCCGCTATAATCCATTGCAGCAGCGGCCGCAGCACCTGCCGGAAATGTAAAGGACCACCAGGCAAGGCTGAAACGCAAGCGCGCAAAACGCACGGCATGTGCAATCGTCAAAATCAAAAACAGCACCATGGTGTAAAACAGAAACCGCGCAAAGCCATCGATCAACTGCTGATTCAGCACGACATAAGACATGAACGCAAGCGCAGGCGGCGTAACCGGAATGGCCAGTAATGGCAGCTCTTCATCCTTCAACGGCATATCGAAAAACAACCGCTCAAACATCATCACCAGAAAGAACAGCCATAACAGCAAGCCCAGCGAAAACATCATCCAGCCAATCTCAACAAAGCCAAGCTGATACCCGGTCGCCGGACCAAGCAGCAAACCTGCGGATGGCAAAAACAATGACGGCTGAAATATCCGGCGTGGATGACCGCCCTGCATCCAGCGCATCAGGATTATTATCAGCAGAAAAAATTGCGTCACAGTTCCAATAACCCACAGCAATGTGGCAACGGACTGATCCAGTGGCAAGGCGCCCGCCGCGAGCAGTTGCAGGCTTAATGGCACAGTGGCAAAAAACGCAATCCGCTTCAGATCACTTACCTCATCGCGCATGGCCTGTGGCGCGCGGGCGATCTTCAGGCCATAGGCCGTGGCAATCCACGCAAACACCAGAACGCCGGCAAATATCAGCACCTCGCCAATCCACGGCGCGACCCCTAGGATCGGCGCGGATTTGCGCCAGGCAAGACCAAGCCCGGAAATTCCCAGAACAGCCGCGAACAGGGATACCGGAATATCCGGAACAGGTTTTCCGATTTTACGATCCGTCATCCGCCAAACCCCAAATTAAAATCGCTTCCAGACTGCCATGAACAGCGCATTGCCTGCACCGGTATTGCGTCCTGCATATTCGCTAAAGCCACCTGCCTGCAAGGCCATACCATGCGGTAGATCCCTTACGATGGATATCTGCGCTTTAGACAGATCATATGCGGTTGGATCAGAATCACCTGCGCGTTGTATCGAAACAATGTTAAAGCTCTGAATGATAATTTGATACTTTTGCAATGCACGAATTCCAAACGTGGCATCGGCACGCAATTGGTCTGCCGTCTTTTTATCACGCACACGATAACCGGCTTCTACAGATGAAAAATATTTCACATTCAGAAAATTTTTGACAAGCTGTCCACTGCGCCCAAACAGCAGGCGCGCCTCCATGTCCCGGCTTTCGCTTTCAAGCAGCGGCTCACGGTCAACTGACCTTGCGCCGGGCATTTTTACCAGTGTCTGGGCGGATAGTATCCAAAAATCGCCCACCAGAATTCTGGCCCGCGCGAACATTTCGATATACGAAAGACCATACATTTTTTGTCTGCCTGCGGTTGCTGCGGACGGCACGTCAAGGCGATAGAGACCTGGTTGCGCGCCAAGGGTCAGGCTGTCGGTCAGGCCGTAAACGCCGTATAGGGATAATTCCTGCTTACGATAGGCCCTGTCTGGCGCTTTAACGCCAAAATCATCGAAACGTGCATCAGACCTGTAATCGCTCAGTGTACTGATGATTAACGCCTCGCCCCTGTTCTGCAACCATGCGGCCTGTGCTTGCGTGGTGCAAACCCACGCAAGCAATCCCATAGGCCCCGCTATTCGCCGCCACATGCGGGAGATGTGCGATTAAAGCGCTTCGTTCGACTGCTTTTCCTCTGACTTGGCGATATCCTGGTAAATACGGCCGCCCGCATTTCGGAATTCCTCGGATTTTTCTGCCATGCCGGAGGCCGCATAATCGCGCACTTCCTGGGTGATTTTCATGGAACAGAATTTCGGTCCGCACATGGAACAGAAATGCGCCACCTTGTGCGCGTCCTTGGGCAGGGTCTGGTCATGAAATTCGCGCGCCCGTTCTGGATCAAGCGACAGATTGAACTGATCCTCCCAGCGGAATTCAAAGCGCGCACGGCTAAGTGCATCATCGCGCGCCTGTGCGGATGGATGCCCCTTGGCCAAATCGGCGGCATGGGCGGCGATCTTGTAGGTGATCACGCCAACCTTTACATCGTCGCGGTCCGGCAGACCCAGATGTTCCTTGGGCGTCACATAACACAGCATGGCGCAACCGAACCAGCCGATCATGGCGGCGCCAATGCCGCTGGTGATATGATCATAGCCCGGCGCGATATCGGTGGTCAGCGGCCCCAAAGTGTAAAACGGCGCCTCGCCACATTCGCGCAACTGTTTGTCCATATTGACCTTGATCTTGTGCATCGGCACATGGCCGGGGCCTTCGATCATCACTTGCACGCCCTTGTCCCAGGCGATGCGGGTCAACTCACCCAGCGTTTCCAGCTCGGCAAATTGCGCTTCGTCATTCGCGTCGGCGATTGAGCCGGGACGCAGGCCATCGCCCAGCGAGAAACTGACATCATAGGCGCGCATAATGTCGCAGATTTCCTCGAAATGCGTATAGAGGAAATTTTCCTTGTGATGCGCCAGACACCATTTGGCCAAAATCGAACCGCCCCGGCTGACAATTCCCGTCACCCGTTTGGCGGTCAGCGGCACATAGGCCAGCCGCACACCCGCATGGATAGTAAAATAATCAACGCCCTGCTCGGCCTGTTCGATCAGCGTATCGCGGAAAATTTCCCAGGTCAGATTTTCAGCAACGCCATCCACCTTTTCCAGCGCCTGATAGATCGGCACGGTGCCAATTGGCACGGGCGAATTGCGGATGATCCATTCGCGGGTATGGTGAATATTGCGCCCTGTGGACAGGTCCATCACCGTGTCCGCCCCCCAGCGGATCGACCACACCATCTTGTCCACTTCTTCGGCCACCGACGACGCCACCGCGCTGTTGCCGATATTGGCGTTGATCTTGACCAGGAAATTGCGGCCGATGATCATCGGTTCCAGTTCCGAGTGGTTGATGTTGCATGGAATGATCGCGCGGCCCCGGGCAATTTCATCACGCACAAATTCCGGCGTGATGAAATCCGGAATTTCCGCGCCGAAGCTTTCACCATCGCGCAGCAGTTTTTCCTTTTGCGCGGCGCGGCCCATATTTTCGCGAATCGCCACATATTCCATTTCGGCGGTAATGATGCCTGCCTTTGCATAGGCGTATTGGGTCACAGCCTTGCCGCCTATGGCGCGCACGGGCCGGTTGCGAACCGGAAATTCCGCCGCCAGGGCTGTGCCCGCATTGCCATTATCTTCCGGGCGCACATCGCGGCCTTCATATTCTTCCACATCCCCGCGCGCGCGCACCCAGGTGGCGCGTGTGCGCGCCAGTCCCTTGTAAATGTCTATTTCGGCGGCAGGATCGCTATAGGGGCCGGAAGTGTCATAGAGGCGCACCGGCGGTTCTTTTGCGCTTTCATGCAAGCCAACATCGCGCATCGGCACACGCACACCGGGCAGATTACCATCCACATAAACCTTGCTGGATGCAGGCAGCGCCCCTGTGGTCACCGACATGCGGGCATCTTTGGCGTGTATGTTCATGGCTTTTCTCCCTATTGCAAACATGTATGTGCGGAGGAAAATAAAGCCACGCATTTTATAGCGGCTGTTTCCGTTCCCTCCGCCGGTTCTACCCGGATCAGGTTCAAAGGGTCTGCCATCTGGCATCTCAACCCTTGCGGGCTCCCCTCGGAATGGGTGCATTGTGAACCTTCGGAAGCAGTTTCGCAATAGGTGTGATGGTTTCACGAACCCATTTACGAATGCACAGAAAAAAGGCATGCTGGGGGTGAACTACGGAAGTGATCTGTGGATAATTTAAGGGGGAAACCAAATGACCATAGAATTGACCATGCTCGCCTGGAGTACTGTTCTACTCATTGTTCTGATTATGACATCGGCCAACGCCAATGTGATGGCTATGGGAATGGCGTGGGGTTTTGGGAACCGCGATGAACCCGCATCGGTACCCGGCTGGGGTGCGCGGGCCAGGCGCACCTACCTCAATCACCTTGAAAACCTTGTGATCTTTGGACTGCTGGTTATTATTGCGCATCTGGCCAATGTGCATAACGATCTGACCGTTATGGGTGCGCAATTGTTCCTGGCAGCGCGCATTGTGTATGCCATTTTATATATTGCCGGGATCAGCGCCCTGGCATCGCGCACCCTGGCCTATTTTGCGGGACTGATTGGCACGATCATGGTCGCCTATGCGATACTGACAGCGGTTCCTGTCGCTGCGTAAATTCGCTTCATCTGCGTAAACGGGCTCAAACTCAGCCCGTTTACGGCAGGCCAGACTTGTTCTGGAAAGTCCAGATTTGTTCTGGAAAGTAAAGGGGCGGCCCCTTTGCTTTCGCCGAATTTATTTCTGCGCGCTGGCTATCATTTGCGCATCTTCCGCGCGGTAAATTTCCTTTTCCTGTTTGATAAGGATGTCAGCCAGAAAATTATAAGCGTCGCCCCAGGCCATCATCACTTCGCTGGTGGCCGCATCACCAAGAACATCCTTGATCGCCTGCAAAAGGCAGGCGCCAATCACCGGATATTGCTCTGCAATGACCCGCATATTGGTATGCTTGTGCGCGATATGCGCCAGTGGACCTTTCAGTGCATCCAGATTGTCAATGTTCATGGCATAGGCGCATACAGCCTCGGCAAGCCGCGCGGGCTGCGGACCGCCGTCGAGAGGATATTTCATCCAGGTGTTTTCAAAAAAGCGCTTATATTCAGGCCGCTCCGTAAACGCGATCTGATACATTCGCGCAGTAATTTCTTTCCCGTGTTCCTGTAATACCGGCGCAGTCGACCTGATGATGGCTTTGGTTTGTGTACTTAACATTGACGACGCTCTCCTTTACTTTTTTCAATGTGTCCTCGGTTGATACTCTACCGTCACAGAAAAAAATGGGATTGATCATAATCAAGGTTATTGTAAATACAGAGGTATAGATGAATATGCCCTGCGTAAATAATGAACGGATAGATCATGCGAAAGTTTTACATGGGCCTGACGATTATTGCGTCACTATCACTAGCCCCGGCCTTGCATGCTCTGGCTGGAACCTATGATCTGACCATTGACGAGATGCGCGCCGGTTTCAACGGGCGTGAACGTCAAACCATGGCGATCAACGGGCAGATACCCGGTCCCACCCTGCGTTTTACCGAAGGCGAAGATGTGACGATCAATGTGACCAATAAAATGGACACAGACACCTCTTTGCACTGGCACGGGATTTTGCTGCCATATACGCAGGACGGCGTTCCCGGCATTAGCTTTCCCGGCATCAAACCGGGCGAGACATTTACCTATAAATTCAGGATCAAACAGTCGGGCACTTACTGGTATCACAGCCATTCAGGCCTGCAGGAACAGGAAGGCATATACGGGCCAATCATCATCACACCGATCAAACGCGATCCGTATAAATATGATCGTGACTATGTGGTGATGCTGTCCGACTGGACCGATGAAAAACCCGAAGCCATCCTTGGGCATCTGAAAAAGAACAGCGATTATTACAATTACGCGCAGCGCACCGTTGCAACTTTCTTCAACGATATTTCTGAAAAAGGCTTTGCCGAAACCCTGAAAGATCGTGCCGATTGGGGCAGGATGCGAATGAACCCGACAGATATTTCCGATGTCAGCGGGTATACATTTCTGATTAACGGCAAAAGCGCCGGGCAAAACTGGACCGGCCTGTTCAAGCCGGGTGAGCGGGTGCGGCTGCGACTTATCAATGGCGCTGCCATGAGTTATTTTGACGTGCGAATTCCTGGCCTGAAAATGACTGTGGTACAGGCGGACGGCAACAATGTGCAGCCGGTTCCGGTTGATGAACTGCGCATTGCTACGGCGGAAACCTATGACGTTATTGTTCAGCCTGAAGAGGAAAAACCATTTACAATTTTTGCTGAATCCCTTGACCGCACCGGCTATGCACGGGGAACGCTGGCGCCTGCGCAAGGCATGAGCGGAGAAATTCCCTCCCTTCGCCCACGCCCACAACTGACTATGTCGGATATGGGGGCGGATATGGATCATGTGAGCCCGCCCAAAACAGCTATGGCCGGGGACAAGAAATCATCCGGGCATGGGATGGATCATGGCGCAATGGCCGACATGGATATGACCGCCACGGACATGCAAAGCGGCATAGCGCCAAAGGCGGCAAAGGCCCACGGCAAGGTTCTGGTGTATGGTGACCTGAAAGCCATGGTTGCGTACGATGCGTACCGCGCGCCGGACCGTGAAATTGAACTTAAGCTTACTGGAAATATGAAGCGCTATTTCTGGTCGATCAATGGCAAAAAATATTCAGACGCCGAACCCATCCGCCTGAAATATGGAGAGCGTGTACGCTTTACATTCGTCAACCAGACCATGATGAGCCACCCCATGCATCTGCATGGCATGTGGATGCAACTGGACACTGGCAAGAAAAAGTTCAATCCGCTGAAACATCTGGTCAATGTGCCGCCTGGACAGTCGTTAAGTGTTGATGTGCCCGCCGACGCGATGGGCGAGTGGGCGTTTCACTGCCATCTGCTCTATCATATGATGACAGGCATGATGCGCATGGTCATCGTCGAGGGCCCGCTAGCAGCGAATGGGGAGGCCCACCATGAACAGGCGCATTAGCGGACTTGCGCTATTGCTCTGTCTACTGACGATTAACGCAAAGGCCATGCAAAAACATGAACCGAATGTCGTTTTCTTTCAGGCAGACCAGTTTGAATATCGCGCGCAGGATGGAAAAAATAATCTGAAATGGGATGCGCAAGGCTGGATTGGTGGCGACTATGAGAAAATTTGGCTTAAAACCGAGGGACAAAAGTCGATCCACGGCAAAATAGATGATGCCGAGGTGCAACTGTTATATTCGCGTCTGTTGACTGACTTTTTTGATGTGCAGGCAGGATTTCGGTATGACCCACAACCTGATCCCCGGCGTGGGTACGCCGTGTTGGGCTTGCACGGGTTAGCGCCGTATTTTATTGAGATCGATACGGCATTGTTCCTGAGCAATGAGGGCGAACTAACCGCCCGCATGGTCGCTGAATATGAAATGCTGCTCACGCAGCGGCTGATTCTCAAGCCAGCCGTGGAACTTAACCTCGCAGCGCAGGAAATTACCGAGCGCGGCATAAGGGCCGGTTTCAATGAAATCGAGCTGGGATTTCGGCTGCGTTATGAAATAAGGCGCGAATTTGCGCCCTATATCGGCATAAATTGGCAGCGAAAACTTGGCCAAACCGCTGATCTGACCCGCAGAAATGGCGAAGACACGGACATCCCGGCTTTTGTGGCGGGGATAGGCTTCTGGTTTTGATAATCAACCCAAACTATTGTGCGCCGCAAAATAATTTTACAAATATACGTATATTCCTGTTGATTTTTTTGCAGTGCGGCGTTACTTTGTGCATTGCGGTAGTTAATTTCTAGCGACCGCGTGCCCTTCCTGGGCGTTTCCTCCCTAAACTCGGGCCGTTCCCACGGGAACGGCCTTTTTTTATGAAATCTATTAAGCCCTTGCTGATATTAGCAATTCTGGCGTCAATCGCTGGCTTAGGGCGGCAATCAGCGCAGACATATGCGATTTTACCTGCGCAAAACCCTCTGACGGCACCACAAGGTTCTCATCCATATAGAGGGCGCGGTTAATTTCAATCTGCACCGCATGCTGCCCGCGTCCGGGGCGGCCATAGCAATCGGTGATAAATCCCCCCGCATAGGGGCTGTTTCGTACCACCTGATACCCCTGTTCACGCAAAACCTCTTCGATGGTTTGCGATATCACCGGGGCGCAGGATGTGCCATATCGATCACCCAGAATGATATCAGCCGAACGCCGGTCGGAAGATATCTGCGGCGCGCCTAATGAAGGCATGGAATGGCAGTCGATCAGCACGGCACAGTCAAACTGTTTCAAACTGCTGGATAACAGATCTGACAAGGCGCTGTGATAGGGGTGATACAGGGCGGCAACCCTGCGTTCGGCCTCCGAAAATGGCATTTTTTCGCGATATATCAGCATTCCTTCGGCCACAACCCTGGCTATGGTTCCAAAACCCGCAGCAACCCGCAGGGAACGTGTATTGACATGTTCAGGTAGCGCATCCTCAAACATCAACGGATCAAGCTCAAACGCTTCCCGGTTAACGTCCAGATAAGCCCGTGGAAACAATGCCTTAAGCAATGGCGCCCCATAATTTGGGGCTTCTGCAAACAGCAAATCGACAAAACTGTCTTCCGATCGGCGCAGGGCAATCCTGTCAAGCCTGGTAGAGGCAATCAGATCATCGGGGTAAATCGTCCCACTATGGGGGGAATTGAAGATTAGCGGGCTGGTCAGCCGTTTCGGCGCCAATACGGCAAAAGGTGCATCCGCGCCATCTTCAATATTGGCTCGTTGGCCCTGTAGACATTCTATTTCGGAACCGTTTAGCTGGTCCATCCTATCCATTCAACAATCCGTTTACACATACGCGTGTGTAATAACAGCGATCACATTGGCATATTATATTAACACACCGGGCAACGAAGTCGTTTATTCCATATTTACCGTTATCAGTCATACTAACATTCGGTTGCCCTGAAAAGCAGACAGTTTGAACGATTCCAGTAATGTCATCCCAATTTGGACTGTTTGTGCCAGATCAGGGTATACAAGCGGCACAAAACACCTATCGGATCAGGAAGGTAAATCTAAATGGCTATTATTTTATTGGCGGAAGACGACGAATCCCTCTGCCGGTTCCTGGCACGCTCGCTAACCAAAGCCGGGCATGAGGTTACATCCGTCATGCGTGGCGATCACGCGTTGCCATATCTGGAAACTGGTATTTATGATCTTCTGGTGACCGACATTGTCATGCCGGAAATGGATGGTATTGAACTTGCGCGCCGCGCCGTGGCAGCGCAGCCCGAACTTAAAGTCGTGTTCATTACCGGCTTCGCGGCTGTTGCGCTTAACCCGCGCAGTGACGCACCTGAAGGCGCAAAAGTACTTTCCAAGCCATTTCATCTGCGCGAACTGGTCGATGAAATCGACCGCACGATGGCGGCGTAAGTCAAACCGGCTATCTGAAAGGTGCGCGCCCGGGATAGCGCGCATTCAGAAAGCAGCAATTTTATGTAACCTGATCTGAGGAGGCAAAGGGCGCGTATCAGCTCGCATTAGTCCGACACCAGAGAAAACTGGCGTCCGGACGGGGTGACAGGACAGATGAGCGGCAAGGGAACTGGTTCGTGGCGCGTTAAGCCGAACAGGCAGTCGTCGATACAAAACGCAAATGTGACATATCGCGTTCGCGAAGATGCGGCAAATGACGCGCTTGATCTGTTGCCATTGTCCTTCCTCCCCTTACAAACCAAAAGTTTGCAACGCGCCTGTCTGCGCAAGAATGCCCGTCTTCAAAGCGTCGTCGAATTATTTGCCGATGCGGGCGCGGGCAGTGGTCAAATCAACTGCGACAAACTTCATATTCATTTCGGCTGGCCAGAGGGGGAGGAACACCCCGATCAGATAATGATGACGGCGTTAAGCCAATTGACCAGCTATGACGTATACAGTTTGCGCATTGCCATGCGCGAGCTTGGGATCCCGCTGGCGGATCACGCGGCGCTGCAATTGTCTGATTCCAAAAAAGCGCAACTTACGACCTACATGAAAAGTTTCACTGCCCCTTTGATTCAGCAGATTTTTGGCCAGTCAAACACAAATATGGGTGATTTCGATAATATGGTCGGGATGTTCAAAAATCCCGACAAGGAAGCGGCGATGCGCAACCTCAGACTGATGGCGCAGCAGCTTAATATCGAATTACAGGAGGTGCCAAAATTTCTTGAAGATTATGGCGATGTTTTTCTGTCTCTCGCATATTTTCAGGAAATACTGGATGGACTCATTCCACGTTGCGGTAATTTCATCGGTGAGCTTCGCACGCTTCGCTCCGGCAACGGACTTAAGCACAATGAGTTGTTTTTACGCGGATCCCAGGGGATTGAACGCGCACTCACCAACACTATTGCATCAATAACCGGGCGTTTCGACAGTTTCAATACCAATAGCCGTGACATGTGGCAGGACATTAACGCGGAAAGTTTTGAGCAGACCCGTAACCTGATCACCGCCCATCATAAGACCGTGGGCGGCGTGCTATGCGGTCTGATGGTGAAAATCACCGGCTGGGAAGATGCCTTTGACGGGCTGGCCATTGAACAGCAACAGCATCGGCGCAGCGAATATATTCTGACTGAAATTCGCGCCGGCATTGACCAGATCGAAAAGCTGGAAACTTCTGCGCGCGCGCTATCACTCCCGTCCAAGAAAAAAGCAACGAACAATCCCAAATCACTCGGCGCGATTGGGCTGCTGCTCGTTGAACAATTATTGCCCTGGTATGAGCTGTCTATTAATTTTTGTACGGTCTAGAATCCGGTCCTACTCCGCATCTTCCCGTTCTGTGGAGAATACCGCAACCGCAACTGCAGACGTGGTTTCTTCCACCGACCGCAAGGTTTCGCCCACCCCTTCACCCTGCTTGAGTTTGGCCTTGGCTTTTGCGGCGCGTTCACCCGCAATGCGCACCTGGGTATCAAGGTCAATTTGTGTGCTGAGACCCAGGCTGACTGGATCGACCGGCTTCAGATTCGCCTGATTCCAATGGCTGCGATCGCGCACAGACTGAATTGTCGCCTTTGTTGTGCCCACCAGTTTGCCAATCTGACTGTCGCTGAGTTCCGGGTGGTGACGCAACAGCCAGGCGATGGCATCGGGCCGGTCCTGACGACGTGACACAGGCGTATAGCGCGCGCCCTTGGAACGCTTGACCATTTCAGGATGGCTGCTAACACGAAGATGCAGGCGCGCCACTGGATCCGCCTCGCACCGGGCGATTTCCTCGCGGGTCAACTGGCTAGCGGTTACCGGATCAAGCCCCTTGACGCCAATGGCAACCTCACCATCGGCAATGCCTGAAACCTCCAGCAAATGCAATTCACAGAATTCTGCAATTTGCTCAAAGCTGAGCGAGGTATTATCCACGAGCCAAACGGCCGTAGCCTTGGGCATCAGCGGTCGCGCCATCTCATTTCTCCATTATTCACAATAGCAAATCCGTTCAGCAAAAATGACTGAGGGAACCTTGCAATGGGGGTATGCCGCATATATAGGCTATTGACGGGCCAAGATAAAGCCGTACCGGCAAACTAAAGCGTAAGCACCAGTTTGCCGATATGCGCGCTGCTTTCCATACGGGCATGGGCTGCGGTCGCATCCTCCAGCGCATAGGTGGAATCAATCACAGGCCGAAGCTTCCCCGCCGCCAGCAGTGGCCACACATTTTCTCGTAAGGCATTGGCAATAATAGCTTTTTCTGCGATGCTGCGGGGGCGCAGGCCGGACCCTGTCAGGATCAGGCGTTTTTGCAGAACCGGCAACAGGTTCAACGCGACCTTGGACCCCTGCAGGAAGGCGATGGACACATGGCGTCCGCCCTGGGCCAGCGACATAATGTTGCGCGCCACATAATCCCCGCCCACCATATCCAATATGACATCAACCCCGGCATCGCCGGTCAGTTGCTTGACGACCTCCACATAATCCTCGGTCCGGTAATTAATCGCGCGTTCGGCGCCTAATTGGGTGCACACGGTACATTTATCGTCGCTTCCGGCGGTTGCGAACACACGCGCGCCAAACGCTTTGGCCATTTGAATGGCGGTGGTGCCGATGCCGCTGCTGCCGCCATGCACCAACAGGCTTTCGCCTGACTTCAGATGCGCGCCATCAAACAGATTGGTCCAGACCGTGAAAAACGTTTCCGGGAGTGCCGCCGCCGCAATCATATCCATGCCGTCCGGCACCGGCAGGCATTGCACAGCAGGCGCAAGGCAATATTGCGCATAACCGCCGCCAGCCACCAGTGCGCACACTTTATCGCCTATGCTCCAACCGGTAACGTCCGCGCCGATTTGCACGATGGTTCCCGCCACTTCCAGCCCCGGTGTATCCGGCGCGCCGGGGGGTGGCGGATAAAAGCCCTGGCGTTGCATCACATCTGGGCGGTTCACGCCCGCCGCTGCCACCTCGATCAGCACTTCGCCAGCACCGGGGGTTGGCGTTGGCAGTGAGACCGGCTGTAAAACTTCGGGCCCGCCCGGCTGCGTAATGGCAATGGCGCGCATGGTTTGTGGAAGGGATGAAGACACAGACATACTCTTTCAATAAGATCTGAATACCAAATGTAACGTCTCGACAGGTTATGCACAAGGAGCTGCTGGTGGGAACAGCTCCCGGGTTATAAATCCAGCTTTGTTTGCCGGGACATGCTCATATCCTCGCGGGCGGCGGTGCGGAAGGTGGCGGCGGTATCGACCAGCGGGATGCGCGGGCGCTTGCCCTGAAACAATTCCGCCAGCGTGATCATTTGCAGGCGGGGGAATTTTTCTTCCAGCCCGCAATCATACAATCCAACCGCCGCCGCCTCTTTTCGCATGGCGGCGGTCGGCAACACGGCGGTGATCAGTACGCCGATGGCCGCTTTCTCGCGCTCGATCACCGAATGCAGATCGCGCACGGCGCCGACGCCGACATTATTGCCGCCCTTGACAGAGATGATGACGCTTTCGGTGGTTTTTGCGCCTGACTTGAAAAACAGAATGCCGTCAATGCCGCCATCGGCGCCTTTTTTCTTACCGGCATAAGGGCGCGCGCCAACGGCGCTAGCCGCCCACCACTGGAACTGGTATTTGTCGCGATCCGCAAGGTCAACCGCGTCCTGCAATGTTTTCGGTGTGCCGTGCACGTCGAAAGCGATACCGGGGAAAGCATCTTTCAGCCGCCGCTCAATCAGGCCGATCGCGAGGCAGGTAATGTCGATGCCGATCCAGCGGCGGCCAAGCTTCTGCGCCGCATGCACCGCCGTGCCGCAGCCGCAGAACGGGTCGAGCACAATGTCGCCTTCATTGCTGGATACACTGATAATACGTTCAAGCAGAGCGAGCGGTTTTTGCGTGGGATAGCCGAGACGTTCTTGAGCTTGGGAGTTTATGGGCGGAATGTCTTCCCACAAGGCTTGCAAAGCAATGCCTTCTGCTACGTCGAGATAGCGTTTAAGCCGTATTCCGCCTTTTTTCGTGAAGTGCAAGCGGCCCTCGCGATCATGCTCTTCCATGGTTGCGCGGGGGCACCGCCAATATGAACGACAACCTTTGTACTCATACTCGTAGCCTCCACCAGACAACCCCTTGGCAGTAAGATTGTCGTCCATCCACATCCGGCCATCTGCATCTTTGAATCGAAACCGCTTCAGGTATTTTTCGTCATAACCCCGAAACACCCTGTTCCATGTGTATTTCTCTGTCTTGGAATAAAAGAAAATAATGTCTGTGTTTCGACCGTAACGACCAGTGTCGCTGTGGGCTGTTGTCCGCTTCCACGTTACCTCATTGCGGAAACTCTTTTTGTCAAACACCGCATCCAGCAATATCTTCAGATAATGGCTCGCAGTCGGGTCACAGTGCAGATAGAGCGAGCCGGTGGGCTTTAGCACCCGGTGCAGTTCCAGCAACCGCACCGCCATCATGGCAAGATAGGCCATCATGTCGTTCTCGCCCAGAAAGCTGCGCATGGCGCGCAGCATTTCGGCTGCGTAGGTGTTGGCCGACTGCAGCACCTCGTCAAAGGCGTGCTCGGACTCCTCACACCAGTGCCAGGTATCCTCAAAAGCTTCGATCTGCGCCTCGGCGGATTTTCCGGCCGGTGATTTGAACAACACATTATAGTTGGCTTGCGAATTAAACGGCGGATCGAGGTAAATAAGATCGACCGATTCGCTGGCAATGCTCTCGCGCAGTACGCGCAGATTGTCGCCGTAGTAAAGTGCGTTAGTCACCTTTTATCCTCATGCTTCACGAAAAGTACGAATCGGCTTTCATATTGCCGGAAACGGCCCCGCATAACTATAGCCTATATGGAATCCGGAACAGCCTAGTCACAAAAAAAGGGCGCTCTTGCGAACGCCCTTTTGATTGTTTTATGACCCCACGCTATTGCGCGGCGACCAGCCGGGAGCGCCCCTCGGTCAGGCCGTGGCGAAGCAGCTTGCCGGGGATTGCGCCGGTGCAGATGCCATCGGTGAAGGTTTCGGTGCCATTGATCAGGATATGACGATAGCCTTCGGCCTTTTCGACCCGGCGCCATTCATTGCCTGGCAGATCATGGATGACTTCTGATGGCAGCAATTTCAGATTACCGTAATCATAGATGACGATATCCGCAGGCGCGCCTTGCGTCAGCGTTCCGCGATCCACAAAACCCGCACAGATTGCAGGCATTGCCGACAGGCGATAATGCGCTTCTTCCAGGCTGATCAGCCCCTTGGTGCGCACTTCATCGGTCAGCAGTTCGGTCGGATAACGGCCAAAGCTGAGGAATTTGGTGTGGGCGCCGCCATCGGATACACCCGGAATGATAAAGGGTGAATCCAGCAGCTCCTGCATATAATCCGCATCCTTGTTAAAGGGCGGAATATAGATCACGGTCGCCAGATTTTCATCGGTCACCAGTTCCATCAGCGCATCAATCGGATGCTTGCCGCGCATGATGCCCAGTTCGGCAACCGTCACGCCTTCATATTTTTTGTTTTCCGGCTTAACGGTGCGTTCGATATACAGACCCGCGATTGGGCCGGACACCAGCGGCGCGCTGCCATGATCATAGGTTTCACGCAGTGCCGCGAGATATTCCGGATTGCGCATTTTCTGGGCGCGTTCTGCCACAGTACCCAGCGTTACTTCACGCCATGCCGGATCGCCGTCGAAAAGATTGAAATCCTCGAAAGTGAAACGCATATCGTTTGCGGTGGTGATGCCCTGCAACCAGATTTGCAGACCTTTTTCCTGCATGCGCTTGCCCCAGTCGAGCAGGCGGCGATGCTGATGCGGATGGCGGTTGTTCACCTGCACCGCATTAAACAGAATCGGACGCTGTGCCACTTCGGCCAGCTTTTCGGTAAAGGTCAGATCGGCTTTGAAATCCGCCTTGGCCTGGGTCAGCTGAATAAAGCCTTCGCCACGGCGGCGCAGCACTTCGGCAAACGCAAAACAGGTTTCATCGGACATCAGATCGGTCGCCATCGGCGTGCCGTCATAGTCGCGCTGCACCGAGGTATAGCCATCGCCCAGGCGTTGCGCCGACCAGCCACAACCGCCAGCCTCCAGCGAAAGTTCCAGCAGGCGGCACATTTCGGCAAGCTCTGCCTTGGTCGGCTCGCGCAGTTTACTGTCTTCCTGACCCATGACATAGACCATCAGCGGGCCGATTGGCACGAAGCTGAGCACATTGATGCCCTTTGGCTGACGTTCCAGATTGTCGAGCCATTCCGGGAAGGTTTCCCAATTCCACTTCATGCCCGCTTTCATGGTGGCGAGCGGAATGGCCTCAACCCGTTCCATGGTCAGCATGGCGCGTTCCCGCTCGGCCGGTTTCACCGGCGCAAAACCAAAACCGCAATTGCCGATGGCGACAGAGGTCACCCCATGCCAGCTTGACGTGGTGAGATACGGATCCCACAAAAGTTGCGCATCATAGTGCGTATGCAGATCAACGAAGCCCGGCGCGACATGCAGGCCTTTGGCGTCAATCACCTTGGCGGCGCGATTGGCGCTGATGGAACCTGTGCGGTCAATTTTGGCAATGACGCCGTTCTTGATAGCAATGTCGCCAACAAAACGCTGGGCGCGGGTGCCGTCAAAAATGGTGCCGCTCTTGATCAGAGTATCAAATTCCGACATGTGATGTTAACTCCCTTTTTGGCGGACCGACCGTCCGCACGGATGGATTCTGTATCTGGCCGCATCTGCGTTTTCGCAGGCTGTTGCCGAACAAAGGCAAATGAGCGATCGGTCAATTAGATTACTGTCCTCTCATTAAAGCAAGTAAATTATATGAGTTTTGCACAAGTATGGACGAGTTAAACAGTCCGGAAACTTTATCATGCTGCGTTGCGACATGATTAAGGGCGTGCGCCTTGGAATAATTACTTAAGATACTGTTATATATAAATTTTTTCTTATTGTGTCGCAATATTTTGCAGTACGCCACAGACTGAACACTGTCAGACCTCTTGACGTGGACAATATTGTAAGTTATTTTCAAGGCAAGCTTGAGTGTAACCTGCCCATGCGACCGCATGGCGCCCGCAACATAATTGGAGAATAGCATGAGTCGCATGGACGAAACTTTTCAAACCGTAAGCGCCGATGATTTTCCCGCCATGCTGGACCCGGACCGTTACGGGCGGCGATCCCCGGCATTTGACAAAATTATTGCCGCTACACATGATCATTTCTGGGATCCGCTGGACACGCGCTATATCGATTTCAGCGTGCCGTTCGATATGAAAAATCAATATCTTGCGAATCCGAAACTTTCGGCGGAACTACAGACCAGCGCCGTTGACGGCTTGAGCGAAAGCCAGAAAATTTATCTGGCAAATCGCCTGCAGCATTATCAGCTTTCCGTAATTTTACACGGCGAACAGGGCGCGCTGAACATGTCGGCCAGCCTGTGCCACATCATGCTTGACCCCGGCGCGCAGGAATATGCCGCCAATCAGTGCCGCGAAGAAGCCCGCCACGTCACCGGCTTTACCCAATATATCAAATCGCGTTTTGGCAAGCCCGAACCGGTTGGCGGATTTTTGCGCAACCTGCTGGTGGAACTGGTCGGCAGCCCGCTGGTATGGAAGAAAATCGTCGGTCTACAGATGGTTCTCGAAGGCCTGGCGATGGGCGTTTTCGCGTCTTACTTCCAGTATGCCAACGATCCGGTGCTGGTGCGCCTGATGCAACTGACCATGACGGACGAAGCGTTCCATCACAAGTTCGGTAAAATCTGGGCCGACAAAACCATTCCCTTTGCCAGCACAGAAGAACGCGATCAGATCGAGGATTGGGCCAAGGAAGTGTTTAACGCCCTGCTGCTGAACCTCAGCGATCCCGAACAGAAGCAGCATATTTACGCCGAAGTCGGACTGGACTGGAAAGTTGTGCAGGCTGCGATGATCGAAGCCTTCACCAGCGATTTTCGCCGCGCGCAAATGCAGGAAAGCACAAATATCTTCCGTGTACTGATTAAGACTCTGGTCAAGGCCGGCATCATCACGGACCGCACCGCACCCTATTACGCCGCCTTTGTAGACATGAAAGAACTGCATTCCGAAGGCGACAAGATGGTTGGTGACGACATCGCCGAAGAAGGCATCAGGCTGCTGAAAGAAATCAATATGTTCAGCAAGCCATCCACGATCGCCGCCGAGTAAGTATTGAGGGCTTTGAAAGGCCCTGACTTCGGCAAGCAATTGGTTTGGAAAATCGCATCCAAAGAAGTTTGGGTGCGATTTTTTTTGTGATGGTGGAATTATTTGTTGGCAATCCTAATGATTTTATCCAGTGTCCTGAGCGAAGCGAAGGATCTCTCCCACGTCACGGGGATCCTTCGCTTCGCTCAGGATGACAAAAACCAAGTTATTGAGTGAGCCGCCAAACAAAAAAAGGCCCCGTCATTCAGACGGGGCCGCCATAAAATTTTACCTGACGCCCGGCGTTAGTGCCGGGAATATCATCCCCGGCCCTGACGCAGCAGCTTGCCAGGTGTGGCGCCGGTGCATTCGCCGTTGACGAATGTCGCTTCGCCATTGACGATAATGGCGTGATAGCCCTTGGCATGCTGCACCCGGCGCCATTCATTGCCGGGGAAGTCATGCACGATTTCGCCGATCCATTCCGGCTCCATCGCCAGTTCGTTCAGCCCATAGACCACCACGTCGGCGGCAAGGCCGACTTTCAATTCGCCACGATCCACAAAGCCAGCGGCCTTTGCTGGCAGCGAAGATAAACGATAATGCGCCTCTTCCAGCGTGATCTTGCTTTCGTCACGCACCAGCCAACTGATGAAGTCGGTGGTAAACGCGCCGCCGGTGAAGAATTTGGTATGCGCGCCGCCATCCGAAACACCAGGGAAGGTATATTCGGAATCCAGGATCATCTCGGCCATGAAATCGGCGTTGAATCCGCGATTGGGGCCCAGGAACTCGACTTTCAGATCGCCCTGCACCGACATATCCAGCATCACGTCAATCGGGTGCCTGTCTTCGTCTGTCGCAATATCGCCCAGCGACTTGCCGATATATTTTTCCAGTTCGGGAACATTATTCACGCCTGACACGATCAGGGTGCGCACCGGGCCGCCGACGCCCGCCTGAATGATTTCAAGCTTGCGATTGGCGCTTTCATATTCGCCTTTCAGGTCTTTGCGCAGCGCCGGGTCTTTCATCTTGGCCAGCTTTTCCTCGAACGTGCCGGTGGTGACGGCGCGCCATGCGGGGCTGGCGTCATACAGGTTCCAGTTTTCCAGCGTATAGGCAAAGCCCGAGCGCACCGTGCCGGTCTGGCCATACATCGGCAGGCCCTTGTCACGCATCCGCGCCAGCCAGTCGAGGCTGCGCTTGTGCACCTTGGGGTCTTTGCGCGATGGCACGATCACATTGTGCAGAACGGGCCGCTGTGCGGTTTCGGCAAGTTTTTCCAGGAACGCCAGATCGCCTTTGATGTTGCCGGTCGATTGCGTGATCTGGATAAAGCCTTCGCCGCGTTCGCGCAGCACTTCGGCAAGATTGAGAATATCCGCATCGCACATGGTATCGGTGACCATCGGGCCGCCATCATAATCCGCCTGCACCGAATCCTTGCCCAGCCGTTGCAGCGAAAAACCGCACAGGCCTGCATCCATTCCTTCATGCAGCAGACGTTTCATCTCGGCCTTTTCGGCATCTGTCGCCGGGCGGGTTTTCGCCGCTTCCAGACCCATGACATAAACCATCAGCGATGTGGTCGGCAGATACTGAATGCAGTTCACGCCTTTGGGGGCGCGTTCCAGCGAATCAAGATATTCGGGAATGGTTTCCCAATCCCAGGTCATGCCCTGGCGCATGGATTCCATCGGGATCGCTTCGGTGCGCGTCATCATCAGCATGGCGCGTTCACGTTCTGCGGGACGCACCGGCACGAAACCAAAACCGCAATTGCCCAGCACCACCGAGGTCACGCCATGCCAGCCGGAAATCGAGCAGTACGGATCCCAGCGGATTTGCGCATCATAATGCGTATGCAGATCAACAAAGCCCGGCGCAACAATCAACCCGTCGGCTTCGATGGTTTGTTTCGCAGCGCCCGGCGATGTGCCGCCGATCTGTAAAATCTTGCCATCCTTGATCCAGACATCGGCCGTGTAACGCGGCGTGCGCGCGCCATCAACTACCGTGCCGCCTTTAATGTGAATATCAACACTGGTCATGGGTGGTTCACTCCTCACAGGGTTCGGCAAAGATCGACCGGGAAAAACCACCCAGCGCCCTTGCGCTTAATTGGTGTTGCGCGAATGCTAATCATAGATTTCGGACCAGGCAATGGGCTAGTATCGTTTTTCGCTATGCCGCAGATTTGATTGCGATTTTGGGAATGACACAGGTGCCAAATATCATTGGGGTAGTTCTGGCCGGGGGGAAATCCACCCGTATGGGGGGCGGTGACAAATGCCTGAGTCTGCTGGCGGGACATACATTGCTCGATCACACCATTGCACGCGCGCGCCCGCAGGTGGACGAACTCATCCTGAACGCCAATGGCGACATCACCCGTTTTGCCGGAACAGGTTTGACAATAATTCAGGACAGCATCGAAAATTACGCCGGGCCGCTGGCAGGCATTCTCAGCGCATTGGAATGGGCGCGGGAATATCGCCCGCATTGCATCCATGTCGTCAGCTTTGCCTCTGACACGCCGTTTTTTCCAACTGATCTGGTGGCGCGCCTGATCCGCGCCGCACAGGAAAAAAACCTGCCCCTTGCCAGTGCTGCATCCGGCGGGCGCAGCCATCCGGTGTTTGGCCTGTGGCCCGTTAACCTGGCGGATGATTTGCGCCACGCCATGAGCTGTGAAAATATGCGCAAGGTGGACGCCTGGACCGCGCGCCACGGGGCTGCGCATGCCGATTATCCGGTATTGCCGTTCGATCCGTTTTTCAACATTAACCAACCGGAAGATTTGGTTCGCGCGGCGCAACTTCCCCCTATTTCTGATAAGGATTTTGAGGCATAATATCTCCAAACAAGAATGTCATTAAGGGGAAGATCTCAGATGCAATATCACTATGCCTCCGTCATGGAAACCATTGCGGACGCCATACCAACCCGCCCCGCGCTGGTGCATGGGGACAATCGACGCAGCTGGGCTGAATTTGATCTTCGCGCAGCCAAACTGGCCGGGGCGTTCGCCAAAGCGGGTCTGAAGGCGGATTCGAAAATTGGCCACTATCTGTATAATTCCAACGAATATATGGAGGCGCATTTCGCCTCGTTCAAAATGCGCGCATCGCCCATCAATGTGAATTACCGCTATCTGGAAGAAGAGCTGATTTATCTGCTGGATAATGCCGACGCCGAAGCGGTGCTGTTTCATGGCCGTCTGGCGGAACGCATCGCCAATGTCGCCAAAAAACTGCCGAAGCTGAAACTGCTGATCCAGGTGGATGACGGGCAATCTCCCATCATTGACGGCGCGATTGAGTATGAAAAATTTCTCGCCAGTTCCGATCCGATGCCGCGCATCGAACGCTCGGAAGACGATATCTATATGCTCTATACCGGCGGCACCACCGGCATGCCCAAGGGGGTGATGTACCGTCAGGGCGATCATTGTTACGGCCTGATGATGGGCTATGATTTTCGCGGCCTGCCGCGTCCCGCCAGCAATGAAGAAATGATCGCCACTATCCGCAAACTGGAAGCCGCAAACGCCCTGCCGGTCAGCATCCCGGCCTGTCCGCTGATGCATGGCACCGGCATCTGGGTGGGCGCGTTCGCACCGCTGATGATCGGCGGCTGCGTTGTCACCATTCCCAACATAAATTTTGATCCGGATTTTCTATGGAGCCAGGTGGCGCAGAACAAGGTAACCGATCTGATCATTGTCGGTGACGCCTTCGCCAAGCCGCTGTCCAATGCCCTGGACGCCGCCGCCGCCGCTGGCAAGCCCTATGATATTGCATCATTGAACCTGGTGATTTCATCCGGCGTGATGTGGACGGCGGAAGTCAAACAGCAGATGCTGAAACACAAGGACATGTTCCTGATCGACGCCATGGGCTCGACCGAAGGATCCATGGGCCGCTCGCTGACCACCCGCACGACCCAAAGCACCACCGCCAAATTCCAGATGGGCGACACCACCAAAGTATTCAACGACAAAGACGAAGAAGTCAAACCCGGATCCGGCGAAAGCGGCATGATTGCAGCGGGCGGCATGGTGCCTGTCGGCTATTTCAAGGACCCGGAAAAATCCGCAAAAACCTTCCGCACGATTAATGGCGTGCGCTACAGCTTTCCCGGCGATTTCGCGACCGTCGACGCCGATGGGTCAATCAAATTGCAGGGGCGCGGTTCCGCCTGCATCAATAGCGGCGGCGAAAAAATCTTCCCCGAAGAAGTCGAGGAAGCCGTCAAGCGCCACGAGTCGGTCTATGATTGTCTGGTGGTGGGCGTCAAAGACGACCGCTTCGGCGAAAAAGTCACCGCCGTCGCCAGCGCCAAGCCAGGCGCAACATTCGATGAACGTGATGTGATCGAAGAAGCCCGCAAACATATTGCAGGCTACAAACTGCCCAAACATGTCATTCTGGTGCCGGAAGTCAAACGCGCCCCGAACGGCAAGGCCGACTATAAATGGGCAAAAGCCGCCGCCGCCGAAGCATTGGGGGTGGCGGGGTGACGCAAAGCGGCACTGGATTTTAGTTCTATTTTCAGGCTATAACGCACCTTGTCCGGTCCCCATGCCGTATTTATATGTGAAACGGTTACACTCCAGTATACAGGGTTTTCGTCATGCGCTGGCTGATGCGTTCCAAAATTCACAATGCCACGGTGACCGAGGCCAATCTGGCCTATGTCGGTAGCATTACGATTGATGAAGACCTGCTGGACATGGTGGGCCTGTGGGCGGGCGAGCGCGTGCTGATCGTCAGCAATACCAGCGGCGCGCGGCTGGAAACCTATATCATCGCGGGTGAACGTGGATCGGGCGCCATGTGCATGAACGGCGCGGCGGCGCATCTGATCGGCCAGGGCGAACAGATCATCATCATGGGCTTTGAGCTTTGCGCGCAGCCCATCGCGCCGAAGGTCATTCTGGTGGATGGGCACAACCGCTTCGTGCGGTTTTTATCCGAAGAACCCGCTACGACAGTGGCGGCGCTTTAACGTCTATCCCCCTAAATCACCGCTTCAATCAGATGCGGGCCACGGGTGGCGCAGGCATCTTTGAATTGCCGGTTGAACTCATCCTGATTGGTGGCGCGGCTGGCGCTGACACCCATGCCGTTGGCCAGTTGCACCCAGTTCAGATCCGGGTTTGACAGATCCAGCAGATCCAGCGCCTTGCGGCCCGGATTGCCCGCGCCCACGCGCATCAGTTCGACCTGCAAAATAAGATATTTGCGGTTGGAAAAAATCACCGTGACGATATCAAGCTTTTCGCGCGCCATCGTCCACAGCGCCTGCAAGGTGTACATGGCGCCGCCATCACCACTGAGGCAAACCACCTTGCGATCGGGGCACGCCACCGCCGCGCCCGCCGCCAGCGGAATGCCCTGCCCGATGGAACCGCCCGTCAGGCTGAGCCAATCCACCGGCGCAATTCCGGCGGTGGGCGCATAACAGGCAAAGCCCGATGTCGCCGCCTCGTCCGACACAATCGCATTTTCCGGCATTAGCGCGCCCAGCGCCGCGCCAATGGTGTGCGCGTTGAAGAGCCCCCCGGTGGGAAGCTGGGGACGCGCCAATTGCTGCACATGAATGGGATGCACCGGCGCGTTCAGTTCCGACGCCAGCGCCTCCAGCGCCTGAACGCCGTCCTGCGCCGCCGTGGTCAGCACCAGCGTCTCACAGCCTTCCGGCGTCAACCAGCCGGGCTTGCCAGGATAGGCGAAGAACGACACTGGCGGCTTGGTGCCCACCAGAATTAATTGTTCCGTGCCTTTCAGAAATTCAACCATGTCTTCGGCGAAATAGGGCATTTTTTCGATGGTCACACAACCCGCGCCGCGCTCAATCCGGGAAATAAATGTGTCACACACCAGCCGCGCGTCACTGACCGCCGCAATGCGCCCGGCGGCCGTCGTGCCGCGCTTCAGCAGCACGGGCCCGCGCATCAGCAGCACCGTCTTCTTGCCGTTCTTCAGCATCTTTGCTGCTGCCGTAATCGTGCTGGAATCTGCGCATGGCGTGACCGGCGGCGCGATGGGTTTGGCAGGCCCCGCCGCCTCGTCCCAGGCGCAATTGGCGGGTACGGTCAATGTCGCAATCTGTCCTGGATAGGTCATGGCGGCGGCAACCGCGCGCGCGCCATCGGTGGCCAGGCTTTTGGCGTCTGTTGTGGCGTGATACCAGTGCGAAACCGGCTTTGCCAGCCCGGCAATGTCGGACGCCAGCGGCGCATCATATTCCAGATGATAGGTGGCGTGATCGCCCACCACATTGATCATCGGCGTGCCCGCGCGCTTGGCGTTATGAATATTGGCCGAGGCGTTGGACAGCCCAGGCCCCAGATGCAGCAGGGTAAAGGCCGGCTTACCCGCCATGCGCCCATAGCCATCGGCCATGCCGGTGACCGCCCCTTCAAACAGGCCCAATATGCCGCGCACGCCCGCGATCCGATCCAGCGCTGCGACACAATGCATTTCCGATGTGCCGGGATTGGTAAAGCAGGTGTCGATGCCACTATCGACAAAGGTCTGCATAAGACTTTCTGCGCCGTTCATTGAGGTTCCTTCCCTGTTTTCTATGGAATCCTATTTTTCCATGGAATTCCATGACATCAGCATACGGGTAAATGCGACATGAAGAAATGCGCATTCATAGGTCTTACTATTTTATGCTATTACAAGACCAATATAAAATTGCTATTCCATTGGAGGACAGACAGTGAATGTAACCGAAGCCGTTCTGGCCCGCAAATCCGTGCGGGCGTTTCTTTCCACGCCGGTGCCGGAAAACACCATCCGGCAAATCCTGATCGATGCGGCCCGCGCCCCGTCGGGCGGCAATGTGCAGCCGTGGAAAACCTATGTGCTGGCCGGCAAGGTGCGCGATGAACTGGTGCAATCGCTGCGCGACAAATGGGCCGCCGGTAATTTTGGCGAAGGGACCGAATATAAAATCTACCCGGATAATCTGGGCGAACCCTATATGTCGCGCCGCCGCGATGTCGGCTTCAAACTGTATGAACTGGCGGGCGTTGCGCGCGATGACAAGATCGGCCGCCTGAAACAGATGTTCCGCAATTTCGAACTGTTCGATGCGCCGGTGTGCATGATTTTCACCATCGACCGCACCATGGGTCCGCCGCAATGGGCCGATCTGGGCATGTATATCCAGACCGTCGCGCTACTGGCGCTGGATCACGGCCTGACCACCTGCCTGCAGGAAGCCTGGGCCAACTGGCACAAGACCCTGACGCAAATGCTGTCCATCCCCGATCATGAAATGGTCTTTTGCGGCCTGGCGCTGGGATTTGAGGACACCACCGCCAGGGTCAACACGCTGCGGTCCGAGCGCGCGGGGCTGGAGGATGTGAAGTTTTTCGGGTTTGAGACGGCGGGTTAGAGCGTGATGATTTTAGGTTCGTTCACACTTCACCCTCTCAGTGTCGTTGCCCGGCTTGTCCGGGCAATCCAGAACCGCAAACTCAGGTCTTTGGGTGTAGCTTGGATTACCCGGACAAGCCGGGTAATGACAACAATGGGAAGCACAAACGGTTTAACCTAAACGCATCATGGTCTAAGCTCAGCTATTTTTTCACAAACCCATCCATCCAGTTCTGATAATTTTTCTCATCGGGAAGAAGACCCTCTTTCTCCACAGATGCAACCGTTATTGCAGCATTAGTATTTCTTATTTCTGTCAACAATAATTCCTTGGTTTTAGATCGCTCCGCTATTCTTTGTGCCCCATAGGCACCTGCGAACGCACCAGCCAGTGAACCGATCAAGGCGGTCGCGAACGTGGTATTTGCAAAAGTCCAAATGCAACCAGCAAGATTGATTAGAAATGCTGTTATTTGTCCCATCCATATCTCTCGTACATAACTAAAAGAATTAGACCTACAACAAGAGCTTGATTTTGAGAGAGGTCTCCCACGCTGCTATCCCCAAACGCTGGCGAGAATTTCTGGTTCGCGCGCACGCGCCAGCGCGAGATCATAGGCAAGCTGCATCCTGAGCCAGGTTTCGGCGGAGGAGCCGAATATTTTCTCGAACCGGATCGCCATTACCGGCGTAACGCCGCTGCGCCCGTTGATAATGATGCGGCGGGTTCTTCATCGCCATGGCTTTGGTTTCCTGGAAGTCTGTTTTACCCGGTTTGAATCTATTTGAGTCTTCCTTACCCCCACCCCAACCCCTCTCCACAAGGGGGGGCTTTACCACCGATCCCTGATCTTCTTCCTCCCCCTTGTGGGGAGGGCCGGGGTGGGGGTGGAATAAGAAAAATCAGATTAGATTAAGCAGACTCCAGTGATGCTACCGTCCCACAAATTTTGCGGCGCGGCGTTCTGCCGTCGCCTTGATGCCTTCTTTCATGTCTTCGGTGCCTTGCAGTTTGTTTTGTTCCTGCAATTCGCGCGCAGTGGCGGCGCGGACGCGATCGGCAAGGCCCATGCGCACGGTTTCGCGCACCGCCATTACCGCGAGGGGCGCGGCCGACGCCAGTTCAAGCGCCATTTCACGCGCAGCGGCGCGCACTTGCGGGGCGGGAACCAGACGGTCGATCATGCCCATTTCCAGCGCCTCTTCGGCCTTGACGCGCCTGCCGGTATACATCATGTGCCAGGCCTTTTGCTGGCCCACCAGCGCCACCAGGGTGTGGGTCAGACCAAAGCCCGGATGGAAACCCAGTTGCGTGAAGTTGGCGGCAAAGCGCGCCTCGGGACAGGCGACACGGAAATCCGGCACCAGACACAGACCAAGCCCGCCGCCAATGGCCGCGCCATTGACCGCGCCGACAATAGGCTTTTTGTTGGTAAACAACCGCACCGCCTGATCATACAGGGGACTACCACTGGGGCTTTCGGTTTTGGTGTCGAGACCTTTGGCGCGTGTGCCGCTGGCAAAATTTGCCCCGGCGCAGAACGCCTTGCCACGCGACGCCAGCACGATGGCGCGACACCTGGGCTCCTTATCCAGATCGGCGAAACAATCGGCGAGCGATGTCAGCATTTCCAGATCAAAGAAATTCAGATCGCCATTCTGCATCTCGACCGTGGCGATATAATCATCGGCCAGATCAACTTCGATCAGCGTGTAATTCCCAAACTTTGCCATTTCGGCCTCCCCTGTTTTTATGATGTGTTGGGGGCCATGCTAGAGCATTGTGCGGCCCTATTCAAATACCCGTGTCGCCTTGGGACGGATATACAGTGTGTCGCCGCGTTTGATATTCAGTTCATCGACCACGGTTTTGGGTACCTCGGCCTGCAAAATTGCGCCGCTTGGGCGTAACAGCTCCAGCTTAACCAGAGAGCTGGCCGGGTTGACGTGGGTCACCAGCGCAGTGACATATTCTTCGCCGTCCAGCACCTTGCTGACAAAAATTTCGTGTGGACGGGTGAATAATTTTACCGCCTGCGCATTATCCGGCCTGCGAATGGTTTTTTTCTTTCTGACCAGAACCGGCGCGGTTTTTTCCGGCAGCAGACCCGGTACAACCCTGTTCACCGCATGGCTGATTTCGGGATAACGCCCCAGCCAGCCCGGCGTATGACTGGTCTGCAATACGACTTCCTCCGGAACATCCACGATGTCGGTTTCCGCCAGATGAACCTTTCCGTCAATATCTTTCCAGCCATCAAACTCGTTATAGTTTCCAAGAAAATCGTAGACAAAACCATTGACCGGATGGTGATAGACCTGTTCGGGCGTGCCCACCTGTTCGATGCGGCCATTGCTCATAACCACCACGCGGTCAGCCACTTCCATGGCCTCTTCCTGATCATGCGTTACAAAAATAGTGGTGATGTGAATATCGTCATGCAGGCGGCGCATCCAGCGGCGCAGTTCCTTGCGCACCTTGGCGTCGAGCGCGCCGAACGGCTCATCCAGCAATAGCACCTTGGGTTCCACAGCCAGCGCGCGCGCCAACGCCACGCGCTGGCGCTGTCCACCAGAAAGCTGGCTTGGATAGCGGTCATGGAACGCCTCCAGATGGATCAGCTCCAGCAGCTCCATCACCTTGCGGCGAATTTCGGCATCGGATGGGCGCAGCAGTTTTGGACGCACACTTAAACCAAACGCCACGTTCTGAAACACGGTCATATGCTTGAACAGTGCATAGTGTTGAAACACAAAACCCACACTGCGTTCTTTCAAACTTCTGGTCTGCTGTTCCTGACCATCCAGAATTACAGTGCCGGAATCAGCAAATTCCAGACCCGCAATAATGCGTAACAACGTCGTCTTGCCCGATCCCGATGGACCGAGCAGCGCAATCAACTCGCCCGATTTAATATCAAGGCTGACATTATTAAGCGCGACAAAATTATTATTGAACTGCTTGGAAATATCGTTGACCTGGATGCCCATATGCCTGCCCTAGTGTCTGTTAGTGGGGCTGCTGAATTTGCTTTCAAGCAGTGTTTTCAGCAGCAGTGTAATCAGCGCAAGCAGTGTCAGAATGGACGCCACCGCAAAGGCCGCCACAAAATTATACTCATTGTAAAGAATTTCCACATGCAGCGGAATGGTGTTGGTTTCGCCCTTGATATGACCGGACACCACTGATACTGCGCCAAATTCACCCATTGCGCGGGCGTTGCATAACAAAACGCCATACAACAGCGCCCATTTGATATTGGGTAATGTCACCCGGAAAAAAAGTTGCCAGCCCGTGGCGCCCAGCAATATTGCCGCCTCTTCTTCTTCGGTTCCCTGCTCCTGCATCAGGGGGATCAATTCACGCGCCACAAAGGGAAAGGTGACAAAGATAGTCGCAATGATCAAACCCGGCACGGCAAAGACAATTTGCACATCATTATCGATCAGCCATTCACCGAAAATACTATTGGCCCCAAACAGCAGCACATAAATCAACCCGGAAATAACTGGCGACACGGAGAATGGCAGATCAATCAGGGTGATCAGTAATTGCTTGCCCATAAATTCAAATTTGGTAATGGCCCAACTGGCGATCACCCCAAACACCAGATTGAGCGGTACTGAAACAGCCGCCACGATCAATGTCAGCCTGATGGCGGCAATCGCATATTCCGTCTGAAGACTATCGGTGTAAGCCGTAATCCCCTTGCGGAACGCTTCTGCAAACACGGCCGCCACTGGCAAGCCAATCAGTGCGCCGATAAAAATAATCGAAGTGCTGATAAGTGCAAACCTGAACCACGGTGGCCCCGCAATGGGCGACTTTCTTGCAGGCGTTTTGTTATTCATCGCGTCTTCTCCGGCTCCAGGTTTGAAGCAGGTTGATCGCAAACAGCATGACGAATGACGCCAGCAGCATTACCACCGCAATCGAAGTGGCCCCCGTATAATCATATTGCTCCAGCTTGGTGATGATGATCAGCGGAATGATTTCGGACACGCCGGGCATGTTGCCGGCAATAAAAATTACCGAACCATATTCCCCCAGCGCGCGCGCCAGCGCCATGGCGAACCCGGTCATAAGGGCTGGCGTTAATTCCGGCAATATCACACGGTAAAAAGTTTGCCAGCGGGTCGCCCCCAGGCTGACTGCGGCTTCTTCATACTCGCGGTTCATGTCTTCCAGCACCGGCTGAACCGTGCGCACGACAAAAGGCAGGCCAACAAAAATCAGTGCAATCGTAATGCCAAGGGGCGTAAAGGCAACCTTGACACCCAGCATATCAAAATACTGGCCGATCCAGCCTTGCGGCGCATACAGTGCCGTCAGGGCGATGCCCGCAACCGCCGTCGGCAAGGCAAACGGCAAATCCACCATCGCATCCAGTATGCGTTTGCCGGGAAATTTATAGCGCACCAGAACCCAGGTAACGGCCAACCCAAAAAACACATTGATGAATGCGGCAGCAAAAGACGCCCCGAAACTTACCCGATATGCGCTGAGCACGCGCGCCGATGTAACAGTGTGCCAGAATTCCTCAAAGCTTACCCCTGCCGTTGTAATGAACAGCCCCGACAGGGGGATCAGCACAATCAGCCCGAGATAAGTAAGTGTGATGCCAAGCGTAATGCCAAAGCCCGGTATGACGCTTGGTTCTCTGAGTTTCAGCATGAGCGCCAAATTACCTGATTTACAAAAATGTTATTGCGCATAGATCTGATCAAATATGCCGTCATCGGCAAAATGCATTTCCTGCGCCACTTTCCATCCGCCCAACGCATCAATACGCAACAGTTTCAGTTTGGCAAACCGCTCCGCATTTTTTGCCGCAATCGCTGGATCACTGGGCCGGTAATAAAAACTGGCCACCAGTTCCTGCGCCTCTTTTGAATAGAGATGTTCCAGATAGGCCCGCGCCACATCCTGCGTGCCATGCTTTGCGGCATTTTTTTCAACCACCGCAACCGTTGGTTCCGCCAGCATGCTGATCGAAGGGATCACAATGTCAAACTGTCCCTGACCAAATTCAGATTCCGCCAGATAGGCCTCGTTCTCCCACGTCAACAATACATCGCCGATGCCGCGCTGCACAAACGTTGTCGTCGAGGCGCGCGCGCCCGCATCCAGCACGGGCACATTTTTATACAGCTTCGTGACAAACTCCTGGGCTTTTTCCGGACTGCCATATTTGTCCAGGGCATAGGCCCAGGCGGCCATATAGCTCCAGCGCGCGGCACCCGAAATTTTTGGATTAGGAGTGATCACGCCAACCCCTTCACGTACCAGATCATCCCAGTCCTTAATCTGTTTTGGATTATCCTTGCGCACCAGAAACACAATTGTCGATGTATAGGGCGCGCTGTTATTGGGCAGTTTCTGCTGCCAATCCGGCGGCAGTAGTTTTCTGCCTTTCTGCGCAATCGCATCCACATCATAGGCCAGCGCCAGCGTCACCACATCCGCGCGCAAACCTTCAATAACCGAACGCGCCTGTTTACCCGAACCGCCATGCGACTGACGCACCGTGACCTGCTGGCCGGTTTTATCCAGCCAGTGACTGGCAAATAGCACATTATATTTTTCGTAAAACTCACGGGTTGGGTCGTACGAGACATTAAGCAACTGAATAGTATCCGCCGCCCGCGATGGCGCAGGCAACAAAACCATCAAGGCCGCAACAAGCCCCACGATGAATTTGCTCATCGATACATTCCTCTCCAACCCGATTGAATTTACATGCTTGGCAGGGTTTACTATTTTACATTTGTTATGTGTTATAATTACTAATATCCACAAGTTTGTGCGGAATTCGGGAAGCTACTCTATTTCATGGAATAATTTCAACATTTCTTCGATCATGCTGGAAGGAAAACGCCAAATAGGCTAACACCGCCTCATATTTGACCGGCCCTAAAGAGTAAACCGCATGCCCTCACTTGTAATGATCCGCCATGGCCAGAGCCAGTGGAACCTGGAAAACCGCTTTACCGGCTGGCATGATGTGCCCCTGACCGATCAGGGCGTGGCTGAGGCGCGCAAGGCCGGGAAATTGCTGCGCGAGGGCGGCTATCGTTTCGACCGCGCCTATACATCGGTTTTACAGCGCGCCATCCGTACCCTGTGGATCGTGCTGGAAGAAATGGATCTGGTATGGCTGCCGGAAATCAAGGCCTGGGAATTGAACGAGCGTCATTATGGCGCGTTACAGGGTCTGAACAAGGCCGAGACAGCCGCCAAACATGGCGAGGCGCAACTGCATATCTGGCGGCGCAGTTTTGACACCCCGCCGCCGCCGCTGGCCGAGGATGATCAGCGCCACCCAAAATTCGACCCGCGCTACAAGGATCTGAAACCCGCGCAATTACCGGGAACCGAATCGCTAAAGACCACGCTTGACCGGGTGCTGCCCTATTGGCAGGCCGAGATTGCGCCGCGTCTGATTGCAGGCGAAAATCTGATCATCGCCGCACATGGCAACAGCCTGCGCGCCCTGTGCAAACATCTGCTCAAAATCAGTAATGATGATATCGTGCATCTGGAAATCCCCACCGGCAATCCGCTGGCGTTTGAGTTGAATGCCGATCTGTCGGTTAAATCCTGCCGCTATCTGGATGCAGCAAGGGCGGAGAAAATCCCCCTCTAGCTGTGGTCGGAAGGCGGCGCTAAACTGTTGCCATTGCAGGGAAGGTGTTGCATGAGCATCGATCATTTGCGGGATTTACTTAGCGCTGCCAAGCGCGCTGTGGTGTTTACCGGGGCGGGCATCAGCACGGAATCCGGCATCCCGGATTTTCGCAGTCCGGGCAGCGGATTGTGGACGAAGTACAAGCCAATTTATTTTGACGATTTTATGCGTTCCGAAGACATGCGGCGCGAAAGCTGGCGGCGCAAATTCGCCATGGAAAATGTGCTGGACGGCGCCAAACCCAATCGTGGCCATCTTGCTGTGGCGCAACTGGTGCGGCGCGGCGCGGTGTCGCATGTCATCACGCAGAATATCGATAATCTGCACCAGGATTCCGGCGTGCCCGATGAACAGGTGATCGAACTGCACGGCAATAATTCTTATGCGCGCTGCCTTGAATGTAGTGAACGCTATGAAATCGATCCGATCCGCGAGGCGTTTCTGCGCGATGAAACCCTGCCGATTTGCGACCATTGCGGCGGCATTATCAAAACCGCCGTCATCTCTTTTGGTCAGTCCATGCCGGAACGCGAAATGCGCCGCGCGCAGCAAGCGGTGCTGGCATGTGATCTGATGCTGGTGGCGGGATCGTCACTGGTGGTGTTTCCAGCCGCTGGGTTTCCCGCAATTGCCAAACAGAACGGCGCGAAACTGGTGATCGTCAATCGCGAACCAACGGATCTGGATGATCTGGCCGATCTGGTGCTGAATACGGAATTGGGCCCGACCTTAGGCGCGGCCGTGGGTCTGAACTGACCGCTGATATTCCGACATGGCCTGCGGCGTATCGAGATCGAGCAGCACCGCCGCATCGTCCATCGCCACTTCGCAGACCTGTTCGCTATATTCACCGATCAGATGTTTCGCGCCCGTATCACCCGCGACTTGCATCATTTCTGCAAAAAACTGCGCGCCGAACAGCACCGGATTACCGCGCTTGCCCTGAAATGTCGGCACACAAATGGCGCGGCTTTCCACCGGGTCAAAGGCCGCGATCAGTTTTTGCAGATGCACCGCGCGCACATCGGGCATATCGCCCAGACAGATCAGAACCCCATCGACATTTTCCGGCAGCGCCCGCAAACCCGCGCGCAGGGAACTGCTCAGCCCCTGCGCGAAATCGGGATTATGTGCAAAGCTGACTTGCGTTGCGGCAAGTGCTGCGCGCACCGCATCGGCCTCGTGTCCGGTAACGACAATGCACGGGTCAAGCCCCGCCGCCGCAGTCTGCGCGACCACGCGGGCAATCATGTGCCGGCCATCAATCTGGATCAGCATTTTGTTTTCCTGCCCCATGCGCCGCGATTGCCCCGCCGCCAGAACCAGCGCGGCGATGCGCGGCGCCTTGCGCACATTTGGCGTGCGGCCCGCGCGCGGTTGCGGGCGTGTCGGAATTTCTTTCAGCAATCCGCCCGCGCCCATGCGCATTATATCTTCGGGCGTAACCGGTACATCGGCCATCAGGCGTTGCAGCACCCAGTCAAACCCGTTCAGTTTTGGCGATCGCGCGCAACTGGGCAGGCCGACCACCGGTACATCATCCACCCGGCCCAACAACAGCAGATTTCCCGGATCCACCGGCATGCCGACATGCAGCACCTCACCGCCCGCAGCGATGATACCCGCTGGAATCACATCGCGCCGATCCACAATGGCCGACGCGCCAAAGATAAATACCGGGCTGCATTCCAAAGCCATCAGTTCACGGATCATTTTGGCAAGATCGTCCGCGTTATGCGGACAGCGCCGCTCCAGCACCGGATTATCACCCATATGCGCAAGACGCCCCGACAGCGCCTGCAAATTTTTATCCAGCAGACTTTTTTTGCCGCCCGGAAGCATCGTGGAAACCAGCCCGACCTTGCGCCCCCGCCACGGCGCGATGCGCAGCAGTGGCTGCTTAAGCAGCGCCAGCGCCTGATCCAGTCTGTCGCGCGGCGTAGCAAACGGAATAATTTTAATGGTCGCAACCATCTGGCCTTTTTCAACCGGCTCATGCGGCGGCACGGTGGCAATGGTGATGCTTTCATCAATGAGATTTATCTGATCAACCCGCGCGCGATCAAAAACCGCAAGCCCATCTGTTGCCGCAAATAAATTTGCGCGCCCGGTGAACGCCGCGCCGGTGTTGATATTCGCGCCCGCACTGGCCTGCGCCAGCGCATTGGCCGCAATATCTTCACCCACATCACCGGCTTGCAGTTTCGCGACCATGACACTGCGGATCCCGGCGGCCCGCAGATCGGCAATATCGCGCGCCGACAAAACCCGCCCCTTGTTGAACAGCAGCCCACCTATGCGCACCGAATGCGCCAATATTGCGCCTTCGGCCTGCGCCAATGCAAGATCGCCAAAAATCATGACACTGTTCCGCCGCGCAATACGCAGGTCAGTTGCGCCAAAATGGATATGGCGATTTCCGCCGGGCTTTTTGCGCCAATGGCCAGCCCGACCGGTCCATGAATACGCGCCAGCTCCGCGTCGTCAAAGCCCGCCAGACGCAACCGTTCCAGCCGCGCCGCGTGGGTTTTTTTGCTACCCAGACAACCAATATAAAAACTTTCGCTGTTCAGCGCAGTGCTTAACGCCGCGTCATCCAGTTTCGGGTCATGGGTCAGCGTCACAATCGCCGTGCGCGCGTCGGGCTGCAACACGGCAACGCCCGCATCGGGCCATTCGGTCAGCAGGGTTACGCCGGGAAAGCGTTCCTCGGTTGCGAATGCACGGCGCGGATCAATAATCGTCACATCATATCCGGCAAGTGCCGCCATGCGCGCCAATGGTTGCGCAATATGTACTGCGCCCGCAATCAGCAGGCGCAGCGGTGGATTAAACACGTTGATAAAAACCTCGCCTTCCGGTGTGTCCACCGTGCGGGCCTTGTCCTCGCGCAGGGCAATGCGGGCCTGTTGCGCCAGCTGCGTCGGTGCGTCATCCGATGCGTACAGCAATTGCTCCGTACCCGTCACAAGGTTCGTCCCCAGCGCAACCGCACGCTTGGCGGCGCGATCACGTAACAATTGCTCAAGAATTTTATTTCGCATCAATCCACACGCTCGACAAAGACCTTGATCTTGCCACCGCAGGCCAGCCCCACTTCCCAGGCCTGACTATTGCTGACGCCAAATTCCAGCAGCTTTGCTTTGCCGGTCTGGATAATATCGAGCGCCTCCACCACCACCGCGCCTTCGATGCAGCCGCCAGATACCGATCCCACAAAACGCCCGTCCGCATGCACCGCCAACTGGCTGCCCGCTGGACGAGGCGCCGATCCCCAGGTCGCGGTCACCGTCGCAATGGCAACGCCCGCGCCTTTGTTCCGCCAAAGTGCGGCCTGTTCCAGAACCTTATCGTGATCTTCCATCATCCGGCCCTCAATTCACTGCGAAATTTTTCCACACCAAAGCCCGCATGCGGACGGTTCAGCGCATCCGCCAGCGCCAGCAGACTATCAAGATTATGCGCGGCGCGAAACTCATCCACATGCGGCAAAATCGCCCGTACCCCCATGGATTTGGGGGCGAACCTGTCATAGCGCAAGAGCGGATTAAGCCAGATCAGGCGGCGGCAGCTTTTTTGCAGCCGTTCGATTTCCGGGCCAATGCCCTCGGCGGCGTCGCGGTCCAGCCCATCGGAAATCAGGATCACCACCGGCCCCTGCGCCATCACACGTCGCGACCAGCGCACATTGAATTCGCGCAGGCAATGGCCGATGCGCGTGCCGCCATCCCAGTCGGCCACCATTTCCGTGATGCGCCGCATCGCATCATCCACGTCGCGTTCGCGCAGCAGATGCGAAATATTGGTCAACCGCGTGCCAAACACAAAACTGTACACCCGGTCCTGCTCCCGCGTGATGGCGTGCATGAAATGCAGCAGCATGCGGCTATAGCGACTCATGGATCCGGAAATATCACACAGTAGCACCAGCGGCGGATGACGGTGGCGCGGCCGTTTATACTGCAATCGGATCGCACCACCCTGACGCAGGCTTTGGCGCAACGTGGCATGCATATCCACCCGGTCGCCGTTTGATCCCGGCCTGAAACGCCGTGTACGGATATTCTGAATCGGAAGACGCAGTTTATGGATCGCCAATCGCGCCTCGTTCAATTCAGTCAGACTCATCTGTTCAAAATCTTTTTTGCGCAACTGCTCCTGATCGGAAAAGGTCAAGGCCGCGTCAAATTCCAGATCCGGCTCACCCGCCGCTTCCGAATCACCTGTTTGTGGCAGCATTGCCTCGGCCAGACGGCGCGTGGTTTTTTCTGTCTGCGACGGCGCTGGCGCGGAGATCGACGGCAACATCAACGCCATGGCTTTTTTCAGTAAATCCGGATCGCGCCAAAACAAATGAAACGCCTGATCAAACAAGGCCTGATCAGTGTGCTTTGAGACAAACACCGCATGCAGCGCGCAATAAAAATCCTCACGCTGTTGCAGCCCTACCGCCTCAACCGCGCTCAGTGCATCCAGCGTCCGGTCCGTGCCAACCGCCATGCCGCTGGCACGCAGCAACCGCGCAAAATGCAAAATATTGGTAGCGAGTTTGCCCAGGGATTGCATTTATTTAGCAGCGACCATTTGTGTACGGATCTGTTCCAGAATTTTACCCGCTTCGCCGCCGTGAATGCGCGCAATATCGTCCTGATATTTCAGCAGCACGCCCAGCGTGTCATTGATGGTTTGCGGATCCAGCGCAATTTTATCCAGCGCCATCAGCGCGCTGGCCCAGTCAATTGATTCCGCCACGCCGGGTGATTTGAACAGATCACGTTTGCGCAATTCCTGTACAAAGCTGACCACCTCGGCTGCCAGTCGCGCATTCGCATCCGGCGCCCTGGCATGCAGGATTTCCAGTTCGCGCTCAGCACTCGGATAATCGATCCAGTGATACAGACAGCGCCGTTTCAGCGCGTCGTGAATTTCGCGCGTTCGGTTGGATGTCAGGATCACAATCGGCGGATGGATCGCACGCACTGTGCCAATTTCGGGTACCGAAACCTGGTAATCCGACAGTACCTCCAGCAAATAAGCTTCGAACGGTTCATCGGCGCGGTCAATCTCATCAATCAACAGCACCGGCGGCCCTGCCAAATCCGGCTCCAGCGCCTGCAGGATGGGCCGCTTGATCAAAAACCGTTCGGAAAATATATCCGTGCCCAGCGCCCGGCGGTCCTGCACCCCTTCGGCCTCGGCCAGGCGGATTTCGATCATCTGGGCCGCGTAATTCCATTCATAAACCGCGCTGGCCGTATCCAGCCCCTCATAGCATTGCAGGCGCAACAGGCGGCGCCCCAGCACGGCCGCCAGAACCTTGGCAATTTCGGTCTTTCCAACGCCCGCCTCACCCTCCAGAAACAGCGGCCGCCCCAGCTTTAGCGCCAGAAACAGCACCGTAGCCAGCGGCCGCCCGGCAATATAGCCGCCAGTGTGCAGCAGTTTGATCGTATCATCGATGGATGTCGGAACCGGATATGTCATCGCGCCAGAATAAGCTATTGCGCTGCTTGACGATAGTAGTCCTTTAATCAGTTACGGGCATCTTGCCTGTTTGCGATTGTGCGCGTATGTTCCGCCAACAATCACCAAAACGCCGGCTTAGCTCAGTTGGTAGAGCACCTGATTTGTAATCAGGGGGTCACGAGTTCGAATCTTGTAGCCGGCACCACCCTAGGCGCTTTCAGCGGGGCTGTGCCCCAGAATCACCTCAAGAAATTGCCGGCCATAGCGTTGCAGTTTCATTTCTCCGACGCCACCGATCAGGCGCAATGTCTCAGGCGCGCTGGGCTTGTGATTGGCCATTTCAACCAGGGTCTTGTCATGAAAAATGACATAGGGCGGCACGTTTTGCGCGCGGGCCAGCTCCAGCCGCCGGGCCTTTAGCGCGGCCAGCAGGCTGCGGTCTTCATCTTGAACAGCAGCCGGAACAGGCCGGGATACAGTCTGGCGCGCTGCCTTGCGCCTGGGCTCTGCCGGTTTTCGTAACCAGAGCGTTTCACGGTTTTCCAGAAACGCCTGCCCCTGTGGCGTGATGCGCAAGCCGCCATGTTCGGCAACATCAACCACCAGCAGGTTCTGCGCAACAAGTTGCCGGAAGATACTTTGCCAGTCGGTTTTGCTGTGTTCGCTGCCAATGCCAAACGTGCTGATTTTATTGTGACCAAAACCTTCCATGCGCGCATCGCTTTTTCCAAGCAGGACATCAATCAGGTAATTCACCCCAAAGCGCTGGCCGGTGCGCCATACGCACGAAATTGCTTTTTGCGCGGCAATCGAACCGTCGAAACGCTCCGGCGGGTTCTGGCAATTATCACAATAATTGCACGGCGCGGATGTATCGCCGAAATATTCCAGCATGACCTGACGGCGGCACCCCGCCGCTTCGCACAGGCCCAGCAGCGCACTAAGTTTTTGATGTTCAATGCGCTTCTGATTTTCCGGCGCGCCGCCGCTTTCGATAAAGCCGCGCTGCATGGCCGCGTCCTTCATGCCGTAAAACATTATCGCATTTGCGGGTAGCCCATCGCGCCCGGCGCGGCCGGTTTCCTGATAATAGGCCTCGATATTTTTGGGGATGGTCATATGCGCGACAAAACGCACATCCGGCTTGTCGATGCCCATACCAAAGGCAATCGTCGCCACCATAATGATGGCGTCATCGCGTAGAAATTTCTGCTGGTTACTGGCGCGCGCATCGCCGGTCATGCCTGCATGATAGGGCAACGCCAGAAAACCCTCCGTACACAGCCATTCCGCTATTTCCTCCACATCCTTGCGCGACAGGCAATAGACGATGCCGCAATCGCCCGGATGATTTTCACGGATAAACTGCAATAGCTGCCGCTTTGGATTATCTTTGATCGTGATGCTGTAATGAATGTTCGGCCGGTCGAACCCGCCCAGAAAAGTTCTGCCGCTTTGCAAATGCAGCCGCTCGATAATATCCTTGCGGGTCGGCGCGTCGGCCGTAGCGGTCAGCGCGATACGCGGCACTTTTGGAAAGCGTTCGGCCAGCAGCGCAAGCTGCACATAATGTGGCCGGAAATCATGCCCCCATTGCGATACGCAGTGCGCCTCATCAATCGCAAACAGCGCAATGGGCGATTGTGCCAGCACATTCAGAAAATCATCCATCAGCAGGCGTTCGGGCGCCACATACACCATATCCACCGTGCCATTTCGAATAGCGCTGATGGTTTGCGAAATATGCTGGCCGGTCATGCTGGAATTGATCGCCGCCGCGCGAATGCCAAGCTGCTGCAATGCCGCCACCTGATCCTGCATCAGCGCAATCAGCGGTGAGATAATAATCCCCACCCCATCCCGGCACAGCGCCGGGATCTGATAACACAGCGACTTGCCGCTGCCGGTCGGCATCAGCACAAAGGCGTTCCGGCCCGCGATCACATGATCAATAATTTCCGCCTGCTGATCACGAAAACTGTCATATCCATAGGTTTTTTTGAGGATATGAAGGGGGGAATTATATGGCTTTGTATCACGCACCGGCGTGACCGGTATTTCTCATCACGGCTTATTGCCTTTGGCGGGCGCCGCCGCGCTCAATATATCGCGCACCATGCTGAAGCGGTGCACTTCGGATGCGCCGTCATAGATGCGGAATGCGCGAATGTCGCGGTAGGTGCGTTCCACCACGGTATCCGATGTCATACCCAATCCACCCAGTACCTGCAACGAACGATCAACCACACGGCCCAGTGCCTCTGAACAAAACACCTTGGCGCGG